>CAJGDA010000076.1 GCA_904501935.1 uncultured Methanobrevibacter sp.
TCGTGACACTGCAATCGTATGTACTGCATCTGTCGGTGGTTTAACTGGTGTAATCAACCAAGCTGATTACTGTGCCGCTAAAACTGGTGTAATCGGATTGTGCCGTGCACTTGCATTAGAATTTGCTCCAAGAAAAGTAAGAGTAAACTCAATTGCACCAGGTATGATTATGACCGACATGTTACGTGGGGTAAACCAAGATGAATTGAATGCACTTGCTGCAACAATCCCTCTCGGACACATTGGAGAAGTGGAAGAAATCGCTGGAGCATTAGAATACATCTTAACTGCAGATTACTTAACTGGACAAGTTATTTCACCTAACGGTGGATTCGTATTACAATAAGGTTATTTGACCTTATTTATTCTTTTTTTTTTAAATCAGATTTTCATTTGATTGGGTGTTTAGTGTATTGTAATAGTATCCTTTAAGCTCTAAAAGCTCTTCATGAGTTCCTTGTTCTATTATTTCTCCGTTTTCGATTACAATAATCTTATCTGCATTTCTGATTGTTGATAACCTATGTGCTATAATGAAACTGGTTCTTCCTTCCATCAATTTGTCCATAGCCTTTTGGATTAATTTTTCTGTTCTTGTATCAACGCTGGATGTTGCCTCATCCAAAATCAGCACTTCTTTTTTAGAGAGGATTGTTCTGGCTATTGTCAATAATTGCTTTTGGCCATGGGAAATGTTGTCTGTATCTTCATTTAAAAGGCTTTCATAACCGTCTGAAAGCTGATTTATGAAATTGTCTGCATAGACTTGCTGTGCTGCTTCAACTACTTCATCATCTGTTGCATCAAGATTTCCATAGCGTATGTTGTTTGAAATCGTATCTGAAAAGAGCCAGGAATCCTGCAGAACCATTCCAATTAGTGACCTTAGGGAATGCTTGTCATATTCTTCAATATCCACCCCATCAATTTTGATTGACCCTGAGTTGATGTCATAGAATCTCATGAGCAATTTGACAATGGTGGTTTTTCCAGCTCCGGTTTTTCCAACAATAGCAATCTTCTGGCCTTTTTTAACTTTGAGTGTGAAATTCTTAATTACTTTTTCATTTGGAGTGTAGCCGAAATTCACATCTTCAAATGATATTTCATCTTTGATTTCGCTTATCTGTTTGGTTGATGTATTCTCTTCATCTTCAAAATCTAAAAATTCAAAAATACGTTCAGTTGCAGCCATAGCAGTTTGAATTTGATTCATGACTCTTGTAATTTGTTGGATTGGTCTTGTAAAGCTTTGGGTATATTGGAAAAATGCCAAAATGTCTCCAACTGCAATTGCACGTTGAAGCACAAAAATTGCACCTAAAACCGCAATGACGACATATGTAAAGTTTGAAATGAAATTCATCAACGGACCGTTCAGGCTTGAATAGAACTGTGATTTCCATTCTTGGTCATACCAGTTTTCGTTGTCACTTTCGAATTTCTCAATTGAGACATCCTCCTGGTTGAATGCACGGATGATGTCATGGCCAGTGAAAGTCTCTTCAATTTGGGAATTCAGACTTCCTTTAAAGACTAACTGTTTTAGGAAGTAGCTTTGGGAGTGTTTTGTAATAAAGCTTATTACTAAAAATGCAATTGGGACAAGCACGATTGTTGCAAGAGTCATCCAGACATTGATTGTCAACATCATTATAAATACTCCGACAAGAGTAATTACTGCGGTAGTCAATTGAATGAATGATTGTGTAATTCCCTGTTGCAGGGAATCGATATCGTTTGTTATTCTTGATAGAATGTCTCCCCTTTTGTTTTCATCAACGCTTTCCATTGGCAGGTGCAGAATTTTGTCCATTAACTTTTCTCTTAAATCGTAACTTATTTGAGTGGATATTTCAACTATAAATAGGCTTTGCAGGTATGCAAATACGGAACTAATGACATAAAGAATACTGACTATTGTCAAGAGATGCAATAGTATACTGAAGTCAATTGTACCTGTATGGTTCATGATGCTTTCAATACCATTATAAATTGTTGTCGTAGCCTGTCCAATCAACAGTGGAGCTATTATCGTAAAGGCAGTTGAAATAATCGCACATATCACTGTAACTATTAATTTAATCTTGTGGTCTTTTAATAGGCTTATTATATTTTTAATGGCCTTTTTGTTGTCTACCGGCTTTTCTGGAGGCTTCCTTCTGATTGGTCTTGGACTCATAATCCCGCCCCCATGCTGTCGACTTGTGTATTGACGATTTCCCTGTAGATTTCACAGCTTTCTTTTAAAGTGTCGTGTGTTCCCTTGTCAATTATCTCTCCATTGTCTATTACAAGTATTTCATCTGCATCCTTGATTGTTGAAATTCTCTGTGACACTATCAAAATCGATGAATCACTTAGTTTCTTTAAGTTATTTTTGATTTTTCGCTCCGTATTCATGTCAAGGGCAGAAAAACAGTCGTCAAACAAGTAAAAGTCATGCTTACCGATAATCGCCCTTGCAATTGATAAGCGTTGCTTTTGACCACCTGAAAAGTTGGATCCTCCTTGAGTAACTTCCTCTTCCAGGTTTTCGACAAAATCAACTTGGGCAAGGCTTAATGCATTTTCAATTTCATTGTCTGTTGCATCGTTTTTACCGATTTTCATGTTTGATTTGATGTTTCCTTGGAATAAAATCGCTTTTTGTGGAGTAAAACTGATTTTATCCCTTAAACTTTTAAGTTTGAAGTTCTTGATGTTTTTGCCATCAATCAATATTTCGCCTGAAGTCGGGTCCTGCAGTCTTGGAATCAGATTAAGTATTGTGGATTTTCCACTTCCGGTTCCACCAATGATTGCTGTGGTTTTTCCAGGCTCCAAACGGAAATTGATATCTTTTAAAGTCTCCTTTTCACTTCCAGGATATTGATAGCATACATCTCTGAATTCAATTGTTGGGTTTTGTGTAATTTCATCCAATTCCCCATCGGTGATTGTTATTTCGGTTGTGAGGACTTCATTTACACGCCTTCCGGAAACAAGTATTCTTGGAAGTATAATCATAAAAGCACCAATCATCAGAAATGAAGTCACGACCTGGGTTGAATATTGGATGAAAGCTATTATGTCTCCAGTCAGTAAGGCGCCTTTTAAGGCATCATATGCGCCGAAGTACAATATCAAAACTACCATCATGTTCATTATCAATGTCATCAGTGGAAGCATTATCAGCATCCTTTTGAATACGTAAATGTTAACGTCATAATAGTCCTTATTTATTTTCCTGAACTTCTCCTCTTCGAAGTCCTGCCTTACGAATGCTTTGATAACAGGTACTCCAATCAGTATTTCCCTTGCGGTCTTATTGATTTTATCAATGATTTCTTGGGTTATCTTAAAGTAAGGAACAACCTTTATGGTAATTATGACTAAAAGAAGGGTAACTGCAATGAATGTAACAAGGATGATCCAGGACAAGTCAGTTCCAAGTTCAAACGCTTTGATGACACTTCCAACTCCCAAAAGCGGAGCAAACAAAAGTGTTATGAAAATCATCCCTAAAACGCCTTGGAGCTGATTGATGTCATTGGTTGTCCTTGTAATCAATGAAGAGCGGGAAATATTATTCAATTCGTGATTTGAAAATCTCAAAACCTTATTGTAAACGATTTTTCTTAAATCCTTGGCATAGCCGGATGCAACTCTACTTGAAAAATAAGACACACCAACGGTTGCAAGAGCAGATATGGCCACCATTAATAGCATAATCATTCCAATATCTATTATATACTGGAAATTTGTATTTCTGATACCTATGTTTACAATATCTGCAGTATATTGCGGCAATGTCAACTCACAATATACCTGAATTACTAAAAATAAAAAAATGAATAAAATTTGTGGAATTCTATTCTTCATTGGTGCGATTAGCTTTTTCATAAATATCTATATTATTATTATTGTTGCTTAAACTTTTTCCACAAATCTGTTTGAAGAACACTTTTTTCGCTTACTTTCTCTAGTTTCAGGAATAATTTCCATGGCATTGACAACTGCATATATTCACTTGGGATAAAGTGTTTCATTTTATTTTTGCCTGCAAAGTCAATTGGTCCTAGAATTGGCTTTGGATCATCGCTTTCTGCTTGTTTAAATGTAAAGTTGCCAATGGCTTGACAAGCTGATGCCTGTGGGGTCAAAATGTAGGTATCTCTTGTTCTAAATGATGTATTGAGTTGAATTAATGCAGTTAATTCAACAGCATTAACAGTAAAAATTACAGAAAGCGGAATTTCTCCATCTTCTAGATTTTCAAGGCCTTTGAATATAACGTAGTCTTCAGTGTCATAAATCGGACGGTTTTTGATGTTTTCCTTTGCAGTTTCAAAATCTGTGAATATCCTTTCTCCTTCTCTAAACATCTCGGCTGTGTGCTTTTTCATGTATCCTAGTCTGGTTTCATATTCTTCAAGGTCAGGTGCCGAATCCACTCCACATGATAGGAATGATGCCTGAAAGTCAAGTGCATCCTCATCCTTGAACCCATCTCCCCAGCCAAAACCTGAAGAGATTCCTCCGCAGGTAATGTTTTCACGGCCAAAACAAGTTGTTTTTCTTTTAGCTATTGTCTGTGCAATAAAACTCATTACACAACCGCCTTTTCCTTCTTTAGGGCCTATTGCCTCTTCTGGTTTATTGTTGCTTTTGATTAATACTATCGGTGGAAATCTGAAATCCATTTCTTTTGATATATTGCTATGCATTTTAATTACCTCTAACAATATTTTTGTAGTTTTGATTTTATATTGATTATGAAAAAATCTTAATATGTAAAAAGTTTTTTTTAAAAAATTGAAGATTCCATTCATAAAAGTGCTGATTAAATTTTATTTCAATTCTTTCAAACACCCAAAAATTAAACACATCCATTGCCATTATTTTACTTTTTTTTGGAAATTTACGCTTCTGAACTTTCACTTCATCTTCAATATGAGATTTAGATGCTTTATTATGTATTTTACCCCACCAATGGGACTGTACAGTAGTTTTTTAACATTAACATCCAGCATTCATATTCAAAAATAACTTTCTGAAACTCTTTCATATATGTTGATGCTCTTGAAGTTTCAGCTTATCTCATTAAACCGGAAAATTCGAAAGATTCTACAAGAAATGCAGATTGCAGACTTGCAAAAGGAATCAAGATAAATGAATGGATTCTTAAAAAATTAATTTTTTTTTTGAATCGTGAAAGAATAATGATGTAAGTTGTTATTGCTTTCATATTTCATATTTTCTTTTGTTTCAGAAATTCAGTAGAAATTATTCTGGACATATTTTATCATTTTCTCTAAAATTTAATTTTCAAATTATTTTAATTGAACATTTTTTAGAATATTAAATTATATTATTGTATATTTTTTAAATATTTTTTTATATCTAAATTTCATTAAAAAATTTTCAAAAAACTGTAACATTTAAATACTACTTCAGCTAACTTATGATAGGAATTCAAAAGAGGTGATAAAAATGCGTAAGATTACTATACTTCTATTAGGGTTAATCCTCGTTGGCATGCTAATCCCAGCAGGATTTTCAACTGATTCCAATGTCGTAATAACTTATGGTGAAACAACCTATTCAAATTCTAACTACAAATCTTTCGTTGACAATTTCTTTGTCAATCAAGCAAATGTTGATATAAATAATGTTGGTATAAAAACAATTACAGCAGATCAAGTAAACCAAATCTCAGGTGGAATTACAGGCAAATATTACAATTCAAATCAAATTTTGTCTTCAGCGCTTGTAGATTTGAATGATAATGCTGATTTGAAAGTGACTGTTGACAAATCAAAAATCACCACAATAACAGGTGACATGTATATTTCAGCTTTAAAATCCGCTGGAATCACTAAAGGCCATGTTTATGTAACAAGTCCTGTTCAAGCAACAGGCGAATCTGCTCTTGCGGGCATTATGAACTCTTATGAGGTAGTAACTGATGTTGAAATTCCGGACAGTGTAAAGGAAGCGGCAAGCGATGAAATCTACACTGAAGCAGAAATTGTTAATAATTCAGATGTAAGTGCTGATGACTTGTCAAAATTGGTGGATGACGTAAAAGAAAAAGTATCCAATGAAAACATTACTGACCATGCAACAATCGTAAATATCATCAATAATTATGTTGAAAACAACAACATCAACATAACATACAATGATATTGAAAACTTGGCAGACACTATCGAACAAGTGCAAAATGTTCAAGGGGATGTAAACTACTACCAAAACCAAGTAAATGATATATTTGGCAATGCTACTTCTAACGGTTTTTCAATCGATGCAATTTTAGATTGGATTAGATCCTTTGTTAATGGGATTTAATTCCCCTTCTTTTTTTAAAATTTGATGCATTAAATCAATAACAAAATAAATGTTTGTAAAACTATTAAAATAAAAAAAATTGAAAAAAATAAAAATAGTATAAATATTATTTAAAATATTTTAAAGCTATCTACAATCATGCTAGTTAGATTAAAATCATCAGTACTAATCATAATGTACCTATCTTTATCATTATCTTGTAATATTGAGAAATATCTAACTTCACCTTTATGTTCACCAATATTAGCAGTGTCTTTGTAAATAGTATGTCCTTCAGCAGAGTCATTGACTCTATCCGCTCTATTAATTGTAATTTCAATAGCTGAACTACTACTAGTTGTAGTTATTTGAGCAATAGTATCATTAGCCACATAATCAGTTTGCAAATCATTACTTGAGTTACTCATTGTAAAATTTGTAACATTAGTTGAATTAAAAGTCCCAACACCATCAATTGTATTATTATAAATTATCACATCATCTTTTACATTATTCATGAATAAAGGACCACAAATAAGTAAAAGTAATGCAAAAATTACAATTACTAATATAATGATTATAATATTATTTTTATTCATAAATTCACCTCAAATGAACATAAGTTATTAATAATATATGAATATTTTTATTAAAGCATGAATATTTAGAAAATACAAATTATAACTTATGATATTATTAAAAAACTATATAATCTTATTAAAGAAATTTCATCCAAACAATCCATTTAATAAAATACCTGTAGTTAAACAAATATTTGTTGGAGAAGCCCTTTCTTAAAGTTTTCAAAATTTTCTTTTTGAATTTGTATTGAATTAATCTTTTTATCAGTAGTTAATAATTAATTACTAGTTTTATTTTGATTATCTTTTGATATGATTTGAATTTTAATATTCTCTAA
>CAJGDA010000077.1 GCA_904501935.1 uncultured Methanobrevibacter sp.
TCAAAAAATAGTAATTATAAAAGGCAAGTGAGGGATTTGAACCCCCGTATTATGGTCTGCAGCCACACACCTAAGCCACTCGGTAAACTTGCCACTTAAAATTAAAGTATAATAAAATATTGGTTATTGATAGTTTAAATACTTTACTATAAAATCCAATATTTTCTTAATTTACTTCAGAACCTAAACAAGATTGACAGTCATCACCCAACTGAGATTTATCAATTTTAAGTTGCTCTAGCACATCAGATACTTCAACATTATTGCAGATTTGACATGTTCTTGAGATTAAATCTGCTTTAGTTGCTTCACCCTCAGATAACTCGCGAGCAAAGTCTTTAATCATTTCACGAACACCCTCGTTGAGTTTAATTCCACTACCACGTTTATCAGTAATATACTGAGAAACAGCAGGTTGAGTGATATCCATAAGTTCAGAAACATCTTTTTGTTTCATACCTAAATTTAATAGCTCTTTTGCTAATTCTGACCTAATAGCAGGTATTACATACCAAACTACGATTTCACAAGGCGGTTTCATATTAATCACCATTCTCTTTAAATAAGTCTCCAAATTCAGCTTTATCATCGATTTTTCCTTCAGTTAAACAAATTCCATTTTTATCTAGTAAAATTTGAATAAGCTTCTCATTTTCCTCGATTTGTTTTTCTAGAGATCTTATTGCTGCTGCAACAGGGTCAGGTAGTTTACTGTGCTCCAAATCAACAACATGACTTTGATTTTTGCATTTTACAATCCTACCTGGAACACCAACACAAGTTGATTCTGGAGGAACATCCTTTAGCACGACGGCACCAGTACCTATTTTAGCATATTCACCAATGGTAATGTTACCCATTACTTTAGCGCCAGCGCCAATAGTAACTCCTCTCTCGATAGTAGGGTGTCTTTTGCCTTTACTGGTTGTAGTCCCCCCAAGCACAACACCCTGATAAATCAATACATCATCTCCAACAATTGTTGTTTCACCAACAACAATTCCCATTCCATGATCTATAAAAACATTTTTACCAAACTGTGCTCCGGGGTGGATTTCAATTCCTGTGAGAAAACGAGAGATGGTTGATAGAATACGAGCTAACAACTTTAATGAATGATTCCAGAACCAATGACTGATTCTATGGAACAATAATGCATAAAACCCTGGATAACAAAGAAATATTTCTATTGATGAACGCATCGCAGGGTCTTTTTCTTTAAAAGTGTTAATCTCACTTTTCAAACCATCAAACATTAAAAATCTCCAAAGTATTTACACTATAATATAATATAACATATAGTATAAATAATTTATCTTATTCAAATAACCAGTCTACAGAGAGATATCTTTCACCATTATCAGGTAAGATTGCTATTATTCTTTTACCTTTATTTTCTTCTCTTTTAGCTAATTCCAAAGCAGCAAAAGTAGCTGCACCAGAAGATATGCCTGTAAATATACCTTCAGTTTTAGCAAGGCTCAATAAAGTTTTTCCTGCATCTTCACTTGCAACAGGAATAATCTCATCAATAACATCAGCATCATAAATTGAAGGGACAAATCCTGCACCGATACCTTGGATTTTATGAGGTCCTTTTTCACCTTTTCCAAGTGTCTGTGATTCTTTTGGCTCGACAACAACTACTTTAACATCAGGAAGAACTTCTTTTAAACCTTTAGCAATTCCAGTAGCTGTTCCACCTGTTCCTGCTGCGGATACAACAAAATCAACATTACCATCTGTGTCTCTTAAAATTTCTTGAGCAGTAGTTTCTTTATGAATCTTTACATTTGCAGGGTTGTCAAATTGACCTAATATGATGGAATCAGGAGTTTCCTCATTTAATTCATTCGCTTTTGCAATTGCTCCACCCATTCCATCTGCACCTGGAGTCAAGACAAGTTCAGCACCTAAAACACTTAAGAATTTCCTTCTTTCAACAGACATGGTTTCAGGCATGGTCAATATTAATTTATAGCCTTTGGCTGCTGCTGCAAACGCAAGACCGATACCTGTGTTACCGCTTGTCGGTTCTATAATTGTAGCGCCCGGCTTGAGCAGTCCCTTTTCTTCTGCATCTTCAATCATTGCAACTGCAATACGGTCCTTGACACTACCTGTTGGGTTGAATGATTCTATCTTTACGTCAACTTCAGCTTCTAAGTCTTTAGTTAAATTGTTTAATCTTACAATTGGAGTATTTCCGATAGCATCAGTTATGCTGTCTAAAACTCCTCTTTTCAATTCTGGAATATTTGCCATATTTTATTCTCCTATATCATTTTATATGTTTTAAGGCATATTAAAGGGTTATTTAAAAAGTCATATAACATCTGTTAATATAACTATTGTTATATAACACTGTTTTACTTTATAAATGTTTTGGTATGACTAAAAAATATATAGATGCTCAAATTTATTGATTGTTAATCATGTCTAAAAGTGGTATTCTATTCATTACATAGATAATACCATAACAAATAATTAAAACAATAATGCTGATCAATAATATTTTTAAAAAGATAAAACTGGTCAAGTTTATCGGCATTAAGAATATAAAGTTAACTACCAAAACATTTACCAAATAGATTCCATAGCTTTCAATACTTATTCTAGTTGCAATCTCATTGAATTTAGAATTAATTCTCTCAAAATTAATATTTTTGATTATAATGAATAAACCGATAGCCTCCAAACATGAACCTGGTGTTAAATCACCTAATCGTATAAAAAACAAGGATAGATTATGAGCAAAAAAGGAAAAAACTATAGTGCCAAGGAATGTTATTAAAATCCCAACAATGACCAATATCAATCCAAAACGTGTACTTTTAAGCAAATCTGATTCTTTTATGGTTAAATAATAACCTAAAACAAAATATCCAATTGCACCTAGGAAATATCTAAAGTAATCAATAAACATAGTATCAATATTCAAAAATTGGATAACGGTAAGGATTGCCCAAACTAGAAGGAAATATTCAATTTCTCTGATAGGTGCATTTTGAATCCATCTACTTAAAATAGGAGATAACATGTATAATCCTAAAATCATATACACATACCAGAACTGAACAGTTACAGTTGTTGGATATAGAAATCCATTAATAATAAACCTAACTAATCCAAAAAGAGTCCAATCATCACCTAATTCCTTTGTGATAACAACTTTAATAATGGAATATATTAATAACCAAAATATAAACGGAACAACTATTCTCTTAAATCTTTTGGGAATGGTTGATAAGGGTTGTTGTTTTCTTAAAAGAAGAAATCCCGATACCATTATAAAAATAACAATTCCGTATCTGAACATTGACATTGCAAAAATGTTTGAATACCATTCTAAAGTAAATAAATTAGAATTAATGAAATTTGATGAAACATGTATTCCTATAATTCCAAAAATAGCTAAAAACTTGAGCCAATCAACCCACAACAATCTTTCTGAATACATAATATTTCCTTAAAAATAATATGGTTATAACAATTTATATATTTTTTGAACCATGATTGATTTAAATATTTTCTTTAAAATAGTCGCAAATATCAGTGCAAGGGCATATTTCACATTGAGGTGATATCGGCTTGCAAATATTTTGACCGAATTGCACCATCAAATCATTTAATTTTATCCACAACTCTTCAGGAGCAATTTTACACAATTCCATTTCAGTTGCTTCAGGATCTTTTGTATTCACTAAACCTAAACGATTGGAAATTCTGTGAACATGTGTATCTACAGGAATTGCAGGAAGCTCAAAAGCAAAAACCATTACACAATTGGCTGTTTTTCTACCAACACCCGGGAGCTTAATCATTTCCTCAACAGTATCCGGAACTTCTCCTCCATATTGGTCAATCAAAATTCTTGAAACATCTTGGATTCTAGCAGCTTTAACATTATAAAAGCCTGCTGGCTTGATTAGCTTTTTAACATCATCAATTGGAGCATCAACAACCGCATAAATATCAGGATATTTATCAAATAAGTTATTTGTAGCTTGATCGGTATTCTCATCCCTTGTTCTTTGGGATAAAATAGTCCTAATCAATACTTTATATGGGTCGTGGTCTAAAAATGTCCTAATAGTAAAAACACTTTCCAACTCTTCAATTAATTTAATTACTCGTTCTTCCTTATTCATTTTTTAACTCCAATTCAAATCCGAGTTCTGCCATGCTTTCAATGAAATTCGGGAATGATACATCGAAGACTTCGCCATTTGTAATTTCAATGTCATGCTTTAAGCCTATTAAACTGAATGCCATTGCTAAACGGTGATCTCCATGTGAATCAACTTCACCTGATGTGATTCCTCCAGTTATACTCATCCCATCCTCTCTTTCAACTAATTTACATCCTAACTTTTCCAATTCTCTGCAGGTAGTGTCAATCCTGTCTGTTTCCTTAACTCTTGCATGAGCAACACCAGTAATATTTGTTGTTCCTTCCGCCATTGCAGCAAGAACGGCAACAGTGATAAGCAAATCCGGTGCATTTGACAAGTCAATATCAATAGCTTTTAGTTTTCCTTCAGATGCGATTTCAACATAATCTTCGCCACAGATAATTGTTGCGCCCATAGCTTGAAGAATATCTAAAATATACTTATCTCCTTGCTTAGAAGTTCTAAACAAATTCTTAATAATAGCCTTTCCACCATTGATGGCAATCAACGCCAATAAATATGATGCTGATGAGTAGTCTCCTTCAACAGTATAATCACAGGCAACATAATCCTGTTTTCTCACTATAAATTCATCAATTCTGCAACTTTGATGCTCTTTATTACAATCATCATGCTTAAGGTAATACCCTTTTAATGCTTTAACTCCAAATTTCCTCATAATATCCAAAGTCATATTGACATATGGCTTTGACTTGAATTCCGGCAAAACATATAATGTGACTCCACTTTTAGACAACGGCGAAGATATTAGAATTGATGAAATGAACTGTGAACTGACATTACCATAAATATTGGTCTGCCCACCAAAATAACCTGGCCTAATCAGTATCGGTGCCTTATCATTATCCTTCAATGATATTGTTTCAACCCCTAAAGGCTGCAATGCACCCATCAACAATCCCATAGGTCTGGTTTGCAGTGAATCATCACCAGTCAAAGTAACTTCGTTATCACTTAATGCAGCAACTGATGTCATTAATCTTAAAGTAGTTCCTGAATTAGCCAAATCTATTGGAGTTTCACTTGAATTGTGTAATTTTCCGCCAGTTCCGACAACTTCCAAATACTCATCAGTTCTATTGATTTTAGCCCCCAATGCTTCACATGCCCTTATGGATGCAAGGGTATCTTCTGAATACAGCATGTCATAAAGTTTTGAAGTGCCTTTTGCAAGTGATGCTAAAATAACCGCCCTGTGAGAATAGCTTTTAGAAGGCGGCGCTTTTACAACTCCTCCAATTTCTGAAATATCTTTTACTTTAAGAATCATTTTATCAATAATAATTTTTAGTTAAGATTAATAATATATTTAACTATGAAAGAAATAGAAAAACTAAAGGCAGGCATGGAATATTATTACGGCGATGAGGAAGTTTATGCTCTTAAAAAGAATGCCCTTAGAAATTGTGACATATACAATTCAATTGATGGAACTGACAGACAAAAACAACATGACTTTTTAAAAAAAATGCTTGGAAGTGTCGGAGACAACATTTGGATTGGTAAGGGATTCAGTTGCGATAATGGAAAAAACATTTTTATTGGGGATTACTTGAATTGCAATGTCAATGTTACAATACTGGACACTAAAGAAGTTCATATCGGAAATCATGTAATGATTGGACCACATACATTAATTACAACTGTTGGACACCCCATATCACCAAAAGGCAGGCGTGATGAGTTAGCGCAAGCCAGTGAAATACACATTGGAGATGATGTATGGATTGGAGGAAATGTGACCATACTTCCAGGAGTTACTATTGGAAGCAATGTTGTTGTAGGTGCCGGAGCAGTTGTTAACCGGGACATACCAGATAATAGTTTAGCTGTTGGAGTTCCAGCCAAAGTCATTAAAGAAATTGAAAATGATTTATAGTAAGATAATAACAAATTATATATTACTTAGGTGGTGTTAACATGGATGCCGTTACCAAAGAAAAATTGAAATTAGCACTGAGATTCAGAAAAGAAAACAAAATTGATGAAGCAGAAGAAATCTACAGAGAATTCTGGGAAAAGAATCCGGACGATTTCAGCGAATTTGATAAAACCACTTTTAGTTGGGTTTTATACAACAAATATGTCAAAAATAATGAGAACCTTGAAGAGGTTCTTGATGCTGCAGAGTTAATTACAGAAGTTAAAAAACAGCAGAATCAATCAAAAGACAGCAAATATCCATGTCCATACACATTGACCGTTTTGAAAGTTCTTGAATTATTGAATAAAAACAATGACTTTGAAGAAGTTGTGATGTGGGCTGAAATAATCAATCCGGATTATTTGAGTGCGAAGGCAAGTGACTTTAATGGAAGAAAATATCCTTCAAACAAAGAGAAATATTACAGCCAAGTAACCAAAGCCCTTCTGAAGCTTGATGATATCGATACCTGCTATGAACTATCAAAAGAAGCGCTTCAATTAGAGGAATTGACTGATGACACTTGGTTTAATTGGAGATTGGCCAAATGCGCTAACGAACTTGGCGAATATGATGAAGCAATTGACTATCTCAAAAAAATGATTGCCAAAAAACCTGACTGGTATATGAAAGCCGAAATAGCCAACAGTTATTATTTCAAGGGAGACTTTGAAAATTCCCTTTCTTATGCAATTGATGCCGTTTTGACACCTGCTCCAAGTGACAGCAAAGTAAATGTCTATTCATTGATTGCAGATCTAATTGAAGACGAATACCCTGAAGAGGCATTGAAACACAGATACTTAGAGTACAGCATCAGACTCAACAAAGGGTGGAAAATTGAAGATAGGCTAACTGAAGAAATAGAAAAGGCTGGCCTTGATACAGATAATACAGAATACTGGAAAATCGAAAATGAGCTTAAAGGCTTTTGGAATGATTTGAAATACAAAAATCAGGAAATCCAATATGGGATAATCAGTAAAATTTTGCCTCATGGAAAAGCTGGTTTTATCCAA
>CAJGDA010000078.1 GCA_904501935.1 uncultured Methanobrevibacter sp.
AATCACATACACCATTCACGATAAAGGTTTAAGTACCATGATAGATTGGAGAAACAAAGATATTTACGGTCGTGATATTCCTGCAAGAAACAGAGCTCAATGGTACAGATTAAGAAAATGGCAAAGAAAAATCAGAATTTCTGGAGCTACTGAAAGGAACTTGGCATTTGCATTAAGTGAACTGGATAGAGATTCTTCAAGATTAGGTCTTCCAAGAAGCGTAAGGGAAGCTGCAAGTGTTGTGTACAGAAGTGCAGTGGATCAAAAATTGATTAGGGGAAGAAGTATTGAAGGAGTAGTAGCAGCATCATTATACGCTGCATGTAGGCGTTGTAACGTTCCGCGTACTTTAGATGAAATTGCAGAAGTGTCTAGAGTTACTAAAAAAGAAGTAGGTCGTACATACAGATTTTTAACTCGTGAATTGAATATTAAGTTACCGCCAACTTCTCCAGTAGATTATGTTCCAAGATTTGCATCAGAACTAGGGTTATCCGGTGAAGCACAATCCAAAGCTATAGAAATTATTGAAAAAGCAATGGAAAAAGGATTGACTTCAGGTCGTGGACCTACTGGTGTGGCAGCAGCCGCATTATATATTGCATCAGTTTTGCTCGGTGAGAGGAAAACACAAAGGGATGTGGCAGACATTGCAGGAGTTACTGAAGTAACTATCCGTAACAGATACAAAGAATTGACTGAACAATTAGAAATGGGTGTGACTTTATAAACACTCGTTTTTTATTTCTTTTTTTATTTTTTTCTAAATATGAATAAACTCTTTAATTTTAGCCATTAAATCTTATATAAATTATTTATTCTCATTATTTTTCAAAATATCTAATTTTTATTGCTTTTTTTATTATTTTAAGATGTAAGTAAGCACTTACATTCGAAAAACTTTATATATGTCTTTTTTCATATAATTAACTAGCTGTGAAATGTTAAAACAGAAAAAAAATATTTCATGGTCCTATTTGATATATTTCAACCTCCATTTTCCCGGTTGCAAATGATAAGATGTTTTGATGCAACCATTTCAATATAATTAAGATGGTAATTTTTAATTAACCATCTTACTTTTCAATATTTTCAAAATATCTTTTTGTAAGTTCACATATTATAATGACTTTCTCTGTCGGTTAAAACATATATCTTCTTTTTTTTCAAATTGGATTATTCCCAATCGTCATCATCAAAGTCCACTCCCCAATCAGGACTGTCTGATAGGTCTGATCCGCATTCTTCACATATTAGATTTGAAGGGTCATTTAAATGTCCACACACGCTGCAGGTTATCATCTTTAATCACCTTGAGTATTTTTCAATTCTATATTTCAATTCGCGAACGATTCCATCGTTATTTGTCTTTTTAACCTTTTCAAGTCTTTTTTTATATTTTGGAAGTCTAGTTAAAAATGCTTTGACTTTTTTAGCACTCATTATTTCGTGATATTCGCCGTAGCCTAATTTTTCTACATAAAACCCGTTTAATGTTTGTTCAAAGTTTCCGATAGCTGGAACGGAATAAATAGGTTTTTTAAGACAAATAGCTTCTGATATAAATGTAAATCCTCCATTGCAGATAACAGCTTTTGATGAAGCCAAATCATCATAGAACACATCTTCATTAAACTCTTTATAAGTTAAATTCTCATCAGTTTTATTTTTATTAAATCCATAAACTATGAATTTTTCATTTTTAAGTAATTTGAGCCTTTCAACAAGCTTTACGCTTTCACGGCTTGTCTGGTAAACAATGATATGGTCACCGTCAGTCGGTTCCAGACTTCGAATTTCCTCACGAATGATTGGCGGGTAAAGCACTGCATTTTTCTTTGGCCTTATCTTTGGATAAAAGAAGCTTGTTAAGATATGCACTTTTGGCTTGACGACATATGTTTTCACCACTCCTTTTGCTTTAATCATTTCAGCATAATGATTTTTAGGGTAGTCAATCTTTGTTTGTGTCATCATATGGATGTTGTCTAAGCTTATTAATGGGATATTTAGAAGCTTGGAGACAACAGTTGCATATATTTCAAAGTCAGTTACAATAACATCCGGTCTTAGTTCTCTTGCTTTCTTATATAATTTTTCATATCCTACTTTCATATTGGTCGGATTTCTTTTTAGGGCATTAGCAAGTGTTCTTAGGTTGTTCACTTTGTTGTTAATGTATACTGTATTGAATCCTCCGATTTCATAAACATTATCAAATTTGGAATTCAAGTATTCATAAGCCCTTTCGCTTGAAAACAGGTAAACGTCATAGTCATCTTTGATCCTGTCGACAATCACTCCGGTTCTAATGGCATGACCCATTCCTTCACCGCAAGTGCAGTAAAAGACAACCTTTTTATCCCTGATCTTTTTAACTTTAAAGCGAGATCTTGTTGAGTTAATCTTTTGAATGGAATTGTCATAAGTTTCTTTAGCGCTGTTTATTTTTTCAACACCCCATTCAAGTCTTGATAGCTTTTCCGTGTCGAGTATTTCGCGGTCATGGCCAAAGTTATAGTTTAAGTCGCTGGCATCAGTTCTTTTGCCTAAAAAGTCGTTAACGGTGCTTCTTCCATATTGCTGAATTAAGGTGGTAATGCCTTCCTCTTCAAGTCTTCTTGTGGAAACACCAATTTTAGCATTTCTAAGTACTCTAAAGCGCTCTTTTTTTGCTAACCTTTCAATGTAATCAGTATCTTCACCAAATGTCAGTGATTCATCAAATCCTCCGCATTCGTCATGCAGTTCCTTTTTTGCAATTATTCCGTAACATCCTGCACCATGGGGCTTTATCTTTTCGGCACCGATCATAAAGTAATTTGCAAACTCGTGGAATATCTTATCCTGAACCTTATTTGACAGGGGAACCATTTGCGTAATTGCTATTCCAAGTCGCTCCATATTAAACTCATATACAACATCTCTCAAATAGTCTTCAGTGAGTTTCAAATCGGAATCCAAAAATAGTAAAATCTCCCCTTTTGCAACACGAGCACCATTATTCCTGCCTACTGCCGGAAGACCCCCTTCAACTACAATGCATCCATATTCTTCCGCAATCTCTCTTGTTCTATCAGTGGATTTGGCATCGGCAACAATGATTTCATAGTCATCAAAGTCTTGCTCCCTTATGCTTTCCAATAAGACTGGAAGGTATTCCTCTTCATTGTAGGTGGGTATGATAATGCTTAAAATCATATGATTAAATTTATTTTTTAAATTAATAAGTTTTTGTAAAAATGGGCTTTTTTTGTAATTTAACTTGATTTTAATTATTTTCTTGAATTAAATTCTCTTCCAAGATAAGTATAATTTAGCATATTTTTAACTTTTTTGAAAAATTTATTTTGATTAAAATCAATAGGTATTTTTCTTCTGATTTTTATTAAATGTGCTTAACGTGTTCAATTAATGAAAATATTCAATTATAGTATGGTATTAATATTTTGGGATATATTCCGTTAGTTACTGTATGAAAATTTTTTGCGAGTAACTTGATATTTTTTTCAGGTTTTTGATTTTGCATAATCAAAAATTTTATTTTTGTATTTTAGGAATAATAATGCGTTATTTGCCATAAAAAGTGTTAATTTTTAGTATTTTTCAATTTAAAGCATTTACACTTGAAATACACCTCTCACTTGCTGACATCTTCATTCCTGCTCAGCATCATTATTGCAATTATTGTTAATATGAATCCGATGAACATTGGCAATGTTGGTACTTCGGTGTAGAATATGAATCCGAAAAGCAAAGCTGCAAAAGGTTCGGTACCTGATAGCAATATTGATGATACTCCAGAATCCATATAGTTAAGACTTAAAGTTGAAAGGATATAAGGCAGGCCAAATGAAAATGTTGAGTGCACGAATAGGAATATGACGGCAAAAATTGGATTTATTGAAATGAAATTATTGATTTGGCCGAAATCACTAAATGGGATTAAAAGTAGTGAGATGAATATTATTGAATAAAATAGGATTGTATACGTATGAATCCCATTTTCAATTGCCTTTTTAGATGCCATTAGATAGATTGCCCAGAAAAGCCCTGCACCGATGCCTGCGAGAATTCCGGATAATGGAACGTTTGTTATGTTGCTTTCTAAAATGCCTGTCATTAATATGCATCCCAAAAGGGCCAGCAACATGCAGATTATTTTATTTTTTGTTATTTTTTCGCCAAATAGAATATAAGCAAATATCAACACGTAAATTGGTGCAAGAGATAGCAAAACTGCTGCCAGCGATAATGGTATGGTATTCATTGACTCATTGTAACATAAATTGAGACCTATGATGGTTAGAGAACAAACTAAAAATAGCGGAATGTATTTAAAATCTATTTTAAAAAGTTTTTTATCAGTCAAAAGCATTGCAATCGATATTGGAATGATGGCTATTGAAAACCTCAAAAAAGGAAGTGTCATTTGGTCAATTCCATTCTGAGTTAATGTTCGAACAAAAATACCGCTTGACCCAAACATTATTCCTGCAAGGATTGGTAAAAGCAAATAGAATTTTTTCATGGTATCACAAATATGAATATACATTCCAAGAAACGGTATAATACTCGCATTTATTTTTCAGCGGTATATTCAGGTCGTTGATCAATTCCATTTCATTGTAGCTTGGATCTATTTTGTAGGTAGTTTTATTTAAATCAGCATTTACATCATGGTCAATTACTTCTGTGCTGATATTTCCCAAATCAATGTCTTGTGCAGCGTTTACAATATCAACAGTGTAACAGTCGGGTTCGGCACCTGCAAAAGCAATGGTAAACCTTAAGGCAAGTATTAAAATAATAATTATGCCAGGTAGGAATCTGTTGAATAAGTATCTGGCCTCGCTTAAGCCAGCATTTCTATAGGACGGTTGGATTAATTCGTTTTTTTCAAGCATTTTTTCATCTTTTAATAGGGTTCCAACACCATAGTTTATGTAGTATCCATTTCTGTAAATCAAATAAAGCCCCACTATTCCAACAAGTGAAGGTGTCGCCCACATTCCCCCATCAATTGCTCCGATAATCAAGCAGCTTGAAAAGAATGCGATTAGTAATGTTGTGGGCCATGGACGTTTTTGAATAGCTAAAACCAATGTAATGAATAAAACAGGAATTAATAAAATCACTAAAAATCCAATACTTGGAACGTAAGAGTATAGGCCAACGCCTGTGTTGATGTCACTTTGTATGAATGGTCCGATTATCTGATGTAGAAGAGCTCCTAAAATGGACTTTAACAAGTGTGTGTGCAAAATGCTTGTAGAGCTCATTGTATTGGACATTGAACAAAATACAGTGTTGAGTTTGATGCCCATCTGCAGCCTAAATACGATTTCTAAAAGAATTCCTGAAATTAATAAAACTACTCCAATTATAATTGATGTTTTCAGATATTTTGTAACATCAATCTCTTTGTCAATTGCTTGGGACAATATTAAAAATAATCCTAAAAGGCCAAAAAACATAATGTCCTTTCCTTTTGAGGATCCCATTAAAAATAAATAGGTTATTGGTCTTATAATTGGATTTAGGATATTGCTAACAAATATTACTCCTGCAATGAGTATGAATATGAATCCAATTAATATAGTTTTATTAACTTTCATTAAAATTATTTTAATTCTTAATAGTTTAAATAAATGATGTTTTATTCTTTTTTAGGTTCTTTATAATTGTGCTTGAACAATTTTGAAATTAGAATGTAAAATTTCAGGTTTTAAAAAAGATAGTTTTACACAAATTTCATGTGATTGAAGATTTTTTCCATTGGTAATGTCATTATTAACTTCTTTCGGTTCTATGCCAATAAAATGTTCATAATCAGCATTATTTAATATGAATTTAACTTATTTTTTACCTTTCATTTATCGATTGGAGATAATTTAACAGTATTAAAGCAATTTACTAAGTTAAATACTTTTTATTTCAATGGATTTTTATAAAATTTAAATGGTAATTAATATCTATCATTAATATTAAATAATTTAATTGATAAGATGTTTCCAATAGAATATTTCATAGGATTGATTTTGATTGGTATTTGCGCCGGTTTCGCATCCGGCCTTTTAGGCATTGGCGGAGGATTCTTAATCGTTCCGCTGCAATACTTCCTTTTAAAATACATTGGAGTATCACCGGATTTAGCCATTTTAATTTCTTTTGGAACCAGTTTGGCGATTATTGTTCCGACATCTCTAAGCGGTGCTTACAGACACAGCAGAACCATGGACAATATCCTAAAGCCAGGCATTAGGCTCGGTATTTTTGGCCTTTTTGGAGGTGTTTTGGGAGGATTTGTCGCATCCGCATTGCCTTCAAGAGTCCTGGAAATTATTTTTGGTCTATTATTATTGTTTATTGTAGTAAACAATATTGTCAACATCAATAAAGAAAGGGAAGATGCCAAAATCCCATTTAATTTAGTTTCTACAGCAATCATTGGTTTGTTGGTTGGATTTTCATCTGGGCTTTTGGGTGTTGGCGGAGGAATATTCCTGATAGCTATTTTGACATCACTTCTCGGATTTTCTTTAATAGAGGCTATTGGAACATCATCAGTATTTATTTGCCTGACTGCCATAGGGGGATTTTTATCGTATATGGTTTCAGGTTGGGGAGTAAGCACATTTCCCTACTCAATAGGATATGTGAGCATTATTAATTTTATTTTAATCGCATGCTTTTCAGTGCCTATGGCTTCCTTTGGAGCTAAAATGGCGCATAAAGTGCCCCAAAAAAAGTTAAAAATCATATTTTCAATCCTTGTATTTTACATGGCATTGAAAATGTTAGGAATCTTACCATAAGGTGATAGAATGAGTGGAGATAGAAAAGTCGGTGAAAACTTTGATGCAGATGAAGCAAGTAGCATTTTTGATAAGTTGAAAAATGTCGAAGGAAAAATAAAGCCTAAAGGTGAGGGCAAATTCGACAACATCAAAAACATGATTAATGAAGCACAGTATTTGGAAAATTCAGGCAAGCTGGATGAAGCCTTGGAGTTATATAATCAGGTCATATTCGTATTGCCTGATTCTCAAAAGGCATATGAAGCCGTAGTAAGAATTTATCAAAAGCAGGGAAATGTTGAAAAGGAAAAG
>CAJGDA010000079.1 GCA_904501935.1 uncultured Methanobrevibacter sp.
CAACAGTATTGCTTCCTGCAACAGCAGAAGCTTATGTTTTAAAAAATCAAAAATTATTGCAAGAATATGTTGTAGACTGTTTAAGATATTGCATTCTTACAGTTATTCCAATGTGTGTAATTATAAGCATGTTTAGCCTGCCTATTATTCAATTACTGTTTGGAAAAGTTTATACTCCGGGTTCAGGAGTTTTAAGTATCTTAGTAATAGGAATGTCTTTTTATAGTATATATATGATTAGTAGCAGCATACTTCAAGGTACTGGAAATCCTAGATTGCCAATGTATATTCTGCTTTTAGGTACTGTAATAAATATTGTATTGAATGCATTTTTTGTTAAAATAATGGGCATTATAGGTGCCGCTATAGCAACAACAATAACCACATGTATATTAATGATTATAATAATGCTATTAGTGATTAAGACTACCAAAATATCAATTCCTTGGAAAAATATATTGCTAGTATTAATTTGCAATTTAATTTTAATGGTAGTTTGTTATGTAATTCCTAAAACATTGATTGGTTTAATCATGGGAATTATAATTGGTAGTTCCATTTATATGGTATCATTAATAGGGTTAAAAGTTTTAACAAAACGCGATATAAGCTTTTTTAGCCAGTATATGAACAAAATTCCTATACTAAAAAAATATACTCCTAAACTAGTTAAATATATTGAAAAAAAAGAATTATTATATAAAATAGATGAATAATGAAATATTATTTACTGAATGACAATTAGAGTTTTGAATATTTTATTAGCTAACATTCGATTTCACATATTTGCTGGTTGATGATTATTTTTTTAAAATTCATAAAATCACTTATTTTGTGATTTGACAGTTTTAATTAAAAATAAAAAATTTTTCGATGGTTGATGATTCATGTTTTGTGAAAAAATTTATCTTAATTTTGCTTTGAGAATTGGATAACAATTCAAAAATTTGACCTATGGCGAAATGGTTAAAAAGGAATTTAATTTGACAGATGAATAGATTTAGAAGGTAAAAACATTAGAAGAAAATGGAATAATCTTATGGTATTCCATATGCCTCCAACATTTTTTGATAATATCATTGTTCTTATTTTTTTTACAAATGATAATTAATTCCTATCAATCTCTCCTAAACAAATCTCTTGTATATACCTTATCCATGACATCGCCGAGAATATTTGAATCAAATCGATTTGCGAGAATAACATCGCTTTCACTCTTGAAACGGTCAATATCATTTACCACTTCAGATCTAAAGAATTCACTTCCATTCTCTAATGTTGGTTCATATATGATTATAGGTATTCCTTCTGCTTTTATATGCTTCATAATGTCTTGTATCGCAGATGCACGGAAATTGTCACTGTTGCTCTTCATGGTAAGTCGATAAATCCCAACTGTTTCAGGATTCTTTGAGATAATCTGTTCAGCAATGAACTCCTTACGCACTGAATTGGAGTGAACAACAGCTTCTATCATAGTTTGCGGAACATCTTTATAGTTTGCCAACAACTGCTTTGTATCTTTAGGCAAACAGTATCCTCCATATCCAAATGATGGATTGTTATAATGTCCGCCAATACGAGGATCCATACATACGCCATCTATAATCATCTGTGTATCAAGACCTTTGGTCTGAGCATAGGTATCAAGTTCATTAAAGTAGCTTACTCTTACAGCAAGGTAAGTGTTTGCAAAAAGCTTAATGGCTTCGGCTTCTGTTAAATGTGTCAATAATATTGGAATATCCTGTTCAGGACAATCAAATCTCTTTTCTTCTTCTCTTGCACCTTCTAAAAGAAGATCTGCAATCATCTGCCCTTCTTCTTTTTGGTCATCATCACATCCAACAACTATGCGGCTTGGATGAAGATTGTCATAAAGCGCTTTTGACTCTCGAAGGAATTCCGGACTGAATATGATATTTTTAATGCCATACTTTTCACGCACAGACTCTGTATATCCAACAGGGATTGTTGATTTAATGACCATAAGAACATCCGGATTTACTTTGAGGGTCCATTCTATTGCATCCTCAACTGCTGATGTATCAAAGAAATTGTTGACGTCATCATAATTTGTTGGTGTAGCTATAATAACGAGTTCGGCATTCTTATAAGCGGTTTCCTTATCAGTAGTTGTATGCAGATTCAGTTCACGTTTACCTTCACGTGTCTCTTTAAAAAATCTTTCTATCTCATCATCCTGTATAGGACTAATAAACTGATTTAATTTTTCTGCTTTTGATTCTGTTGTTGTAATAGCTGTAACATCATGTTTTTGGGCCAGTAGAACAGCAAGGGAAAGCCCTACATATCCTACACCGGCAACTGTAATTTTCATTTTAAATTGTCTCCTTAGTAATATTCATCTTCTTCTTCTTTTTCTTCAATATTTCGATCTATTTTCTTAATTTTGTCGATTTTTTTATTTATTTCATCTACTCCATCACCTTCAATGGCGGAAATAAAAATAGAGTTTTCCTCATCATCGATATATTCATTGAGGTATTCTCTATCTTCAACGAGATCCATTTTATTAAATAAATAGATAACAGGGATTTCTGAAAAAATTTTTTCAATTTGCTTTAACAGGTTATATTGATTGTCCAAGTGGAAACCACAAGTTTCGGATGCATCAAAAATAAATAGGATTGCATCTGCCAAATGCTCAAGAGCTACAATCGCATTCATTTCAATATCATTCATCTCTAAAACAGGTCTGTCAAGCAAACCTGGAGTGTCAATAATTTGAATATGCTTCCAGTGTCTTTCAGTGTGGCCTATCTGTATACCTTTTGTGGTAAATGGATAGTTAGCAACTTGAGGATCAGCGCTACTAAGCTGTCTGAGCAATGTGGATTTGCCCACATTAGGAAAACCTGCAATAACAATGGTTGTCGCATCAAAATCAATTGTAGGCATATTTCTTAAATTCTGTTTTGCAAAATCCAAAAAGTCCAAATCCTTTTTAATCTTAGTTACAACAGAAGCAATTCTTCCATAAGCTTCCTTTTGGATTGCAGTTGCTTTTTCAGATGGATTTTTTCTTATTTTTGCACCATATTCTTTTTCAAGTTGAGTTATAATTCCATAAGCCCAATTAAGTGCTCCAAGGGCCTGCTTCATATCATCCACACCAACGGTAATGTCAATGTAATCTTGGTAAAATGGATGTAAACTTTCAATTTCAGGAATTGCGTCGATAATTGATTTTAATTTATCTTTAATTACTTGACATGAAGTGACTACTCTTCTCTCTTCAATTCTTTTACCTTTTAAATGTTTTGGCATTTTTTGACTTCTAATTAAGTCAGCTTGTTTTTTACCTCTGCTGAACCCTTTGTCAAGTAATTCTTGTGGCGTCGGTATTGTTGGTATCATCATTTTAATCACTATTCAAAAATTTGTCCTTGGAACTTGTACACATCGCAACTTTCATCTTTCCAGCTATCTGCACTAATTCCAGCTTTCATACATGTGTGTTCTAAAAATGTTTCTATATCAAATTTGTTTTCTGTAGCAACTTGCGGGAGCAGTAATCCTCTTGAATATCCTTTTTGAATAATTAAACCGTCACGACCAATTTCAATTTCTTCAAAGTATTGGTCAGGGTGCGCTACTATAATCATTTCAGGTTTAGTTAAGACTGTAACTTCCAAATCAAGTTCGTTAAATTCATCAAGAGTTACTTGTGGAAATCTAGGGTCATTTACTGCAGCTGCAATTGCAACATCAATTGTTGCTTCGATTGCGCTTTTAATAGGTTCGGCATATCCAATACAACCTCTTAAATTGTTTCTTTTATTCAATGTAACAAAAACACCTAATTTTTCATCTAATTCAATTGGATAACCTTCTCCTTTATCTAATTTTTCACCAGTCTCTAAATAATGTTTGATTGAATCTTTAGCTAATTCGACTAAGTATTTTCCAGTTTCATCACTTATCATTATCCCATTCCTCCAACTAATGCATTTAAAATTCTTGTATGAGGCCCACCATCACCAACAGGTGCTGTTTGACCATCTTTTCCACAAAAACCAACACTCAATTTAAAATCATTGCCAATTGCATCAATGTTTTTCAATGTTTCTAGAATATTTCCAGATAAAGAGACATCTCTAAGAGGTGTTGTTATTTCACCTTTTTTAATTAAATACCCTTCTGCGGCATTAAATTGGAAAATGCCTTTACCTGTATCTACCTGGCCACCCCTTGAGCCTTTAAGATAAATCCCGTCAGGAATATCTTCAATTAATTCTTCAAAGGTATTATCTCCTGGCTGTAAAAATGTGTTGCTCATTCTCACAATGGGCTGGTCAGCAATTAGAGATCTTGCATTTCCAGAAGATTTCATATTTAATTTTGATGCTGTTTCTCTTGAATTTAAAAGGGAAACTAATTTCCCATCTTTTACTAATTGATTAGGTTTGGTTTTTACACCTTCCACATCATAAGGATAATATCCAAAACCTTCTTTTAGGCTTGCATCATCGAATATATTTACAATATCGGATGCAATTTGTGTGCCCATTTTATCTTTAAGTATGGAATCATTTTGTAAGATTAAATCTCCTTCAACAGCATGGCCTAATGCTTCATGAATAAGAACGCCAGTCAATTCAGGGTCGGCAATTACTGAGAAGTTTCCGGAAGGAGCACTTTCTGCATCAAGTAATCTGACGGCTTTTTCACCTATTTTCCTTCCAAATTCTTCAATATCTGCATCGGCAATTACTTCAAATCCTTTTACTCCTCCAAGACTCCCATGTCCGAATTGGATGATTTCACCATTGGTTGCAGATGCGTTCAAAGCCATTCTTACTCTGCTTGTTTTTACTTGGATTTCACTGGCTTCGCTGCTCATGAACAATGCATCAACTTCACTATCTCCATAGCTTACTGTAGTGCTGTTGACTTTTTCGATATTTGCGGCATCATTTGCTGCTTTCATAATGTCTTTTTTTTCTTCTATGGATATGTCTTTAAATGGTATTTTAACGTCTACAGCTATTTTGTCTTTAATTATTTCTGTTTCACTTAATTCAACATCTCCTTTAAGCGAGTTTGAAAACTTAATGGCTGTATCGGCAATTTCATTAATTTTAGATAAGTCTGTAGTATATGCAAAACCCCATGCTCCATTATTTAACACTCTTACTCTTACGCCTAGGCTCATTCCAGTGTTAATTTCATCGACATCGCCATCTTTCATTAAAAGAGCGGTATTTTCACCAATTCCTGCTCTAATGTCGATGTAATCTACTTCAGGGTTGGTTTTTGCTATAACTTTTTCGAATAAATTAATGTATTCTTCCATGTTATCCCTCGATAAGATTAATTATTATAATATTATATGTATGGTTTACATGTTTTATAAAAGTTTTTTAATTCGGGCAATGTTGAAATTCGAACATTTAACTACTTTTATGTGCTAGTTTTTTTATAAATAATATTAGCTTTTTATATTATGAAAAATAATATAACACATGTTAATATTTTAGGTGATTGAATGATTGTTATTGTAGGTACTGGTGCCGGCGGAGGAATCTTGGCCCGTGAACTTGCATTGGATGGAAAGCAAGTTACAATATTGGAAAAAGGTTCTTATATAAACTCAAAAGATGCATTTAACTATTATGATAAATATTCACAGGATGTAGATTTGCTAACAACCACATGTATTGGCGGTGCAACAATTGTATCCATGTCAAATATGGTTCGTGCACTTGATGAGGAATTGCTAGACTATGATATTGATTTAACTGAAGCATATGAATATGTTGAAGATTTAGTTGGAGTCCATCAATTGGATGATTCTCACATTGGAAAAGGTACACAGGCATTTCTGGATGCAGGATATGAATTGGGTTTGAATACCCTTAAAATGCCGAAGGCAATTCGTGAAGAAGATTGCATTCAATGCGGAAACTGTGCATTCGGATGTCCTGTAGATGCTAAATGGTCCGGAAAGGATTTTGTTGATGAGGCCGTTGAAGCTGGCGCAACGTTAATTACTGAAGCTGAAGTGATTGAAGTTTTATCCGATAACGGAAAGGTTTCAGGCATCAAATACATTAAGGATGATAAAGAAGAAATTCTTGATGCTGAAAAAGTAATATTGTCTGCTGGAGCTATTGGGTCCTGCCTGATTTTGAGAAAATCTGGATTTAATGATGTGGGTCATGAGATATTCTTCGATCCATTTGTATCAGTTGGAGGATACATTAAAGATATCAACTTCAACAGTGAAGTTCAGATGGCAGGTTTGATAGTCGGTGAAAACTTTGTCCTGTCTCCACACTTTTCGTCATTTATCCGTGCAAATATTCCTGATGATAATGTAACTGATAAAGACATTTTAAGCATCATGGTAAAAACAGCGGACGAATGTAAAGGTTATGTAACTGATGACGGTGATGTAGTTAAAGTAAACACCATTCAAGATATTAGATATTTAGCGGAAGGAGCAGCTACTGCAGGTTTTGTTTTGGAAAAAGCAGGTGTTGACCCAAAAACAATCGGTTCAACAGTTTACAGAGGAGCACATCCTGGAGGAACTGCAAAAATTGGTGAAATTGTAAACAGTAATTTAGAAACAGAAATTAAAGATTTGTATGTCTGTGATGCAAGTGTTCTTCCAATATCTCCTGGAAAACCACCAATCTTGACAATACTCGCACTATCTAAGAGATTGGCAGATTATATAAAAAAAGAATAGAAGATTATTCGAATTGTTTTTCGATATCTTCTGTTTTTATTAATTTTTCGCAATAATGACATCTAACAACAGGAGGATATTTGTTAATTACATTAAAAACTGGTGTAATAGGCTCATTTTTGTTATTTGTAATGCATTTGGGATTGGTGCATTTAATAATTGATGAAATCTTATCAGGAAGTATGATTTTGTCTTTTTTAACAGGTTCAAAATTCCTAATAATATTTATTGTAGCCTTCGGGGCGATTAAAGCAACTTGGTTTAGTTCTTTGTGATCCAATTCCCTATTTTCAATTTTTAAAATATCTTTTCTTTCGATTTCATTTGAAGACACGTTCATCGCTATTGTAACATTTTTTGTTTCAGAGTCTGGAAGACCA
>CAJGDA010000080.1 GCA_904501935.1 uncultured Methanobrevibacter sp.
GCTATATGGATTTAACTTTAAAGAAGCATTTCCTTCAGATGTTTGGATAAAACGCATTGTTTCTTACCTTTATTTTGATGGAAAAGACATCAGTGTTTCAAAGGTAAGGGAGTTTGGAATGGAAGAATTTGGTGATTATGCTGGATATGTTCAATTGTATATGTTTCACTATGCAAGGAAGTCCGGATTGATGGATAAATTAAAATAATATTATCTACAATGATTGTTAAAGATATGACGAATCAGTTATATTCTCTAATTAAACTCTAGTTTTTACTTTTGAATGAAGTTTTTGATGTTTTGGTGGCAAAATTGCACTTTCTGAGGTGAAGTTTTAGTCCAACATACAAGATGATTTTATATTATATAAAATTTATATAGTATTTTGATGGAAAAGAAAAATTTAATCCTATTTATTTGTACAGTATTGTCCTTTTTTGCAGTATTTGCTGTTAATTCAGTCATGGTTGTTATTCCAACAATTGCTGCCGAGTTTCACATGAGCAATATTGTTCAAAATTGGGCTATTATCATCTTTTTATTAGTTGTGGCAGTATTGTCAGTTCCAGCAGGCCAGATTTCTGGAAAATATGGTCTTAAGAAAGTTACAATCGTAAGTGTTGTATTGTTTATTTTAATTTCAATTGCTAATGTCCTTGTCACATCATCTGAGCAATTTTTACTTTGTCGTTTAATATTGGGCATTTCCCTTGCATTTTTCAATGTTACCTCTATGGCTATGGTTGTATCAGCATTCAAACCGGAGGAAAGAGGAAAAGCATTAGGGATAACAATCACTGGAGTTTATATTGCATTATCTCTAGCACCTGTTCTCGGTGGGGTTTTAAATTACCAATTGGGATGGAGATCTGTAGTTCTATTTGGAGTTCCATTTTTACTCATTATATTGGCATTGCTTTTGACTAAAGTTGATGAAGAGTGGATTCCTTTTGGAAACGTCCCTCTTGATGTAAAGGGATCTGTTGCTTATGGAATAGGTATGGTATTGTTCATATATGGATTTACTATACTTAATGAGCTATTAGGCGTAATATTGACCGTTTTAGGTATTATATTCCTTATCATATTCGGATATATAGAATTAAGGGAAACTCACCCTGTATTTGATATAAGATTCTTTAAAAATCGCAAATTCCTATCAGCCAATTTTGCATCATTGTGTGCATATTTAGCTACTTTTGCAGTAACTACAATCCTAAATTATCACTTGCAGTATATTAAAGGATATGATTCACAGACTGCAGGCATAATCCTACTTGCAGCACCGCTATGCCAAGTTGTACTCGCTCCGATTGCCGGAAGGTTGTCCGATAAGTATGTTCCACAAATCCTAGCAGCTATTGGAATGGGGCTTGGTACTGTTTCATTAGTTTTATTCTCATTTTTAAATGAAGCAACATCTCTTGAATTTTTAATAGTTGCAATGATAATTTATGGTATTGGATTTGGACTCTTTTCACCGCCAAATACAAATGTTATAATGAGTTCAGTTCCGCCAAAAGATACATCAGTGGCATCAGCAGCCGTTGCAACAATGCGTACAGTTGGCCAGGCAATGAGTTTGGGAATATTGACATTGGTATTTGCATTCGTGATGGGCAATGTGCCAATTGTTGAGCAATATTATCCTCTTTTGATAAGCAGTTGTCAGATAACCTGTATTATCTGTGTTGTGTTGTGTGTAGCTTCTGTATTTGCTTCATTTGTTGGTATCAAATCTGATTAGCTGTTAAACCAGTATCGTTAAAATAAAAAAAGAAATTGAAAGATAGAATTATCTTTCTTCAACGGTCACTTTATTCATTTTGTCGCCTTGTTGGATTGCATCAACAACATCTTGACCTTTGATAACTTGACCGAATACTGTGTGAACACCGTCTAAGTGTGGTTGTGGGCAGTGAGTAATAAAGAATTGGCTTCCACCAGTGTCTTTACCTGCGTGTGCCATTGATAATGCACCAGTACCATGTTTGTGTGGGTTTCCTTCAGTTTCACATTTAATGGTGTAGCCTGGTCCACCAGTACCGTTTCCGATAGGGCAACCGCCTTGAATTACAAAGTTTGGAATTACTCTGTGGAAAGTTAATCCATCGTAAAATCCTTCGTTTGCTAATTTTTCAAAGTTAGCTACGGTTCCAGGTGCTTCATTTGGGAATAATTCAAGTTCGATGTTCCCTTTGTCAGTTTCGATTATTGCGACTTTCATTTTATCACCTATTTAATAATTAACAAATATTTTTATGATTTTTTTATAGTTAGTATATAGTTTAATCTATTAATTAAATGTATGCTATAAATAGTTTAGAAATAATTTAGGCTATCTAAATACCTTCTTTGTGGAAGAATTTATTATTGATAAAATATATAAACAATTAGTGATTAAATAGTTTAGGAGATTAATATGAATACTCAGGAATTAATAAAAATTGAAGATGATTATTTCATTAACACTTTTAACAGACAACCAATCGTTTTGGATCACGGGGAAGGTGTTAAAGTAACAGACATTGATGGAAATGAATATTTAGACATGTTTGCAGGTATTGCAGTTAATGCTTTAGGTCATAATCACCCAAAACTTGTAAAAGCAATACAAGACCAAGCTGAAAAGCTCATTCACGTTTCAAGTATTTATTACAATGAGCCAGCATTAGTCTATGCAAAAAAATTAATAGACAAAACAAATTTCGATAGAATCTTTTACGCAAACAGTGGTGCTGAAGCAAATGAGGGAGCTATTAAGCTAGCTATAAAATACACAGGAAAAAGCGAAGTTATCTCAACTGTTGATTCATTCCACGGAAGAACAATAATGACACTCGCAGCAACAGGTCATGAAGAATATCATGAACCATTTAAACAAATAATGCCAAAAGGCTTCATTAACGTACCATACAATGATATTGAAGCTATTAAAGAGGCAATCACTGAAAATACTGCAGCAATTATTGTTGAGCCTATTCAAGGTGAAGGCGGAGTAAACGTTCCAGATAAAGATTACTTAAAGCAAATTGAAGAGCTCTGTCATGAAAAAGACATAGTGTTCATTGTTGATGAGGTTCAAACAGGTTTTGGAAGATGCGGAACATTATTTGCACATGAACTCTTCGACGTTAAACCTGACATTATGACAATGGCTAAGGGAATAGGCGGAGGAGTTCCAATGGGAGGCATCCTTGCAACAGAAAAGGTAGCTGCTGCATTCGTACCTGGAGATCATGGAACCACTTTCGGTGGCGGACCTTTGGTTTGCGCAGCTGCAAATGCAATATTGGATACATTTGAAGAGGAAAATATCTTAGATCATGTTAACGAAGTTGGAGAATACTTTATCAGTGAACTTAAAAAATTGGATAAGGAAATAATAGCTGAAGTAAGAGGTAAAGGTTTGATGGTTGGTTTGGAGCTAACTGAGCCTGGTGCAAAATATGTGGATAAGTTACGCGAAGAAGGATTCTTAATCAACTGTACTGCGGATAAGGTTTTAAGATTTGTACCTCCATTAATAATTACTAAAGAAGAAATTGATGAATTCGTAAAAGCATTAAATGAATTATTATAGGTAATTCTTATGGGACAATTTATTAATTATAAATGTGATATATGTGGAAGCGAATATATTCGTGATTCGGATGTTTTCTGGATTGATGAAAACCTAGAAATCAACATTGCAATGTCATCGAATTCCATATCTGCTGAAATATCAAAAGCATTGGTAAATGGGTATTATCAAGAATATCACTGTTATGACTGTGATAGTACGGTTAAGGAATTTTTAATCACTGACAATCCTTCAAAGATGAGCAGTGAGGAAATCCTTAATTTAATTGAAGACTATGACCATACTTTTAAAATTATTAAATTCGACAATAAGTTTCAAAGTTGTATTTACTGCACAAAAAGTTTGGAATATAAATCTCAAAAAGCATTTGCATTTGACAAACAAGGCGATTTCATAATTGAGGAGTCATTTTTACATGACTTTGAGGATAATGAAGATTATGACTTTTGGGGATACTATTATGGTTATTATTGTAATGACTGCAAAAAACAAATCAACAAGTTTGTGGTAATGCAAAATCTGTCTTCAATTGATAGGGATTCTATAAGAGATATTCTTAACAATCATACTAATGATCTAACAGTTTTGCTCTTTGAGTATAGGGATAGTTGTCAACATTGCGGAGGCAAACTTTATTCCTTAAAAGATTCTTCTTTATGTCCAAGATGTAAGGAGGGTCATTTAAGGAAAGTTAAAGATTTGGATTTTGATTAAACCTCCCAATTTCTTTTTTCCAATACTTTTTTAAGTGAACTGGTTATTTCCAGTGTTTTTAGTTTATCTAAGCTCGTCCACATCCAATCAGTGTGCTCTTCACTTATTCTAACTTCACCATTGATGACATTCAGGTACATTATCAGTTGAACTGTTCTTTTGTGCATATAATCGTTTTGAACAGCTTCACAAAAGCTTTCAGTTTCCACATCCAAACTGGTTTCCTCTTTTATTTCACGTATAAGTGCGTCTTCAAAATCTTCTCCCTTATCCACTTTTCCACCTGGAAGCTCCCACATTTCAGGGTCAGTTTTACTTTTAGGATGCCTTTTCACAATCAAGATTTCGTTTTTGCTGTTTTTTATAATCCCTCGCATTGTAAGTCCAAAATTTTTATTCATTTTCATCACTAACTTAAGTTTATTTTTCATTGTTTAAATCTTATCGGCAATTTTGATTCCTTCACTAATTATAAATAATATTAATTTTAAATGTAAAAACATAATGTAACTTTTTTAGGAGTTTTAATTATGGATTTAAATATTAAAATAAACGATAAAAACCACTTGGACATTGGAGGAGCCGATGCATGTGATATTGCAGAAGAATTTGGAACTCCAACCTATGTAATTGATGAAGCAAGAATAAGGGATAATTACAATAGATTCTACTCTGCTTTTTCAAAATATTATCCAGATTTCAAAGTGTTTTACGCATGTAAAGCCAATACCAACCTTGCAGTAATGAAAATTTTAGAGTCTGAAGGTTGTTGTATTGATGCAGTTTCACCTGGTGAAGTCCACATATCTAAAATGCTTGGTTTTTCAGGAGACAGGATACTTTTCACTGGAAACAACATTACTAATGACGAGTTGAAATTTGTCCACGATGAGGGGGCAGTTCTAAATATCGATTCCGTTTCAGCTTTAAAAAGATTAGCGAAAATCGTTGATCCTGAAGGGTTGAAAATTTCATTTAGGGTAAACCCTATGGTTGGAGCAGGACACCACGACCACTGTATCACTGGTGGAGTAATGAGTAAATTCGGTATAATGGATAATGAAGCGGTTGAAGTTTATGAAATGGCAAAAGAATTGGGATTCAATCCAATTGGTATGCACTCCCACATTGGATCAGGCATATTGGATCCGGAGCCATTCAAATTAGCTATTGAATCTACAATGGATATCGCAGGAAAAGTCCATCAGGAAGCTGGAATTGACTTTGAATTTGTCGATTTCGGTGGAGGGGTAGGTATTCCATACACTCCTGAAGAAAATATCGTTGATTTGGACAAATTCGCAGAAGTTAATGTAGGTTTATTTAAAGAAAAAATAGAAGAATATGATATGGGCAACCCAACCATGTATTTAGAACCGGGCAGATACCTAGTCGGTGATGCAAGTGTGCTTCTTGTAACTGTCAACAGTGTAAAACAAAGCTACAGAAAATTCATTGGAGTGGACGCCGGTTTCCACACACTCTTAAGACCTGCAATGTATGATTCATACCATCACATTGTAGTGGCCAATAAAATGGATGCTGAAAATACTCAAGAAGTTGATATTGCAGGAAATGTATGTGAATCAGGAGACTTGTTCGCACGTGACAGGCCAATGCCTGAAGTAGAGGAAGGAGATCTTTTAGGTATCTTAAATGCAGGAGCATATGGTTTTACAATGTCTTCAAACTACAACTCAAGACCATTAACTTCAGAAGTATTGGTAACTGACGGAAAATGTAATTTGGTGCGTGAAAGAGAAACCTTTGAAGATTTATATGCAAAACAAAGAGTTCCACCACATTTAAAATAAGTTGATATTATGGTTGATTTAAAAGGATTAAAATTTTCAAAAATGCACGGAATAGGCAATGACTTTCCAATAATCAATGAATTTGATGGAGAGGTCATTCCTGAAGCCGATAAACCTGAAGCTTGCAGAATTTTATGCCACAGAAATTTTGGTGTAGGTGGAGATGGAGTATTATTTGTCGAACCGTCTGATGTAGCTGACATTGGATACAGAATGTTTAACCCCGATGGAAGCGAAGCTGAAATGTGTGGTAATGGTATCAGATGCTTTGGAGATTTTGTTTACAGAAAAGGCATTTTAAAGCAAGAAAAAATGACTGTTGAAACAAGAGCTGGAATTAAAACAATTGAAATTACATTAGAAAATGATGAACCAGTCTTATTTAAGGTAGATATGGGTCTGTCAACATTTAAAACTCCTGAAATTCCAATGACTTGTGATGCAGAAGAATTTTTAGATGGTGAGTTGGAAGTTTTGGATACCAGTTTCAACCTAACTGCCATTAGCGTTGGAAACCCTCATGCAATAATATTTGTTGACAATGTCGATGATGTTGACATTAACAAATACGGTCCAGCTATTGAAGCCCACGAAGTATTTCCTGAAAAAATCAATGTACACTTCGTAGAAGTTATTTCTAAAAATGAAGGTAAAATGATTACTTGGGAGAGAGGTGCTGGTGTTACACTTGCATGCGGTACTGGAGCAACATCCACAGCTATTTCAGGTTACAAGCTAGGATTATTTGATGAAAATGTATTGCTTCATTTGCCTGGCGGTGATTTAAAGTTCAATGTTTACGAAAAAGAAGATGCACTTGGAGCCTTCATGGAAGGTCCTGCAGTGCTTGTTTTTGATGGAGAATTCTAATTCTCCTA
>CAJGDA010000081.1 GCA_904501935.1 uncultured Methanobrevibacter sp.
ATTTACCCTCCTGTAGACGTACTTCCTTCACTTTCTCGTTTGATGAGTGGTGGTATTGGTGGAGACAAAACTAGGGATGACCACAGTGGTGTATCTGACCAGCTCTATTCTGCATATGCAGAATGTCGTGAATTAAGAGACTTAGTAGCGGTTGTAGGGGAAGAAGCACTTACTGAAAGGGATCAAAAATTCTTAGAATTTGCTCAAGCATTTGAAGACCAATTCATTACCCAAAGTAAAGATGAAGACAGAACTATCTTCGAAACTTTAGACCTTGGTTGGAGATTACTCAAAATCTTACCTAAAGCTTAACTCAAAAGGGTTAAAGAAGAATTTATTGAACAATACCTTCCAAAAGATGACTAATCTCATTACAGTAATGTAGGTGATTAAATGGCACAAGATATTATAGATGGAATTAATCCAACTCGTATGGAATTATTGTCTCTTAAAAACAGGACTAAACTTGCTGTTAAAGGGCATGGTTTACTCAAAGAGAAAAGGGACGCTTTAATTAAAGAGTTTTTTGATATCTTGGATCGTGTCAAAGGTATTCGTGAAAATGCAGAATTAAGTCTAAAAGAAGCAAATGATGCTTTACTTGAAGCTCAAATTGCTATGGGTGATTTGGCTGTTAGAAAAGCAGCATTATCCGTTAAAGAATCTATTGATGTAGAAATTTCATCAAGAAGTGTTATGGGTGTTGCTGTACCTGTGACTAATGTAAAAATGGAAGAAAGATCCATTATTGACAGAGGTTACGGATTTTCTGACACAACCATACAATTAGACGAAGCTGCAAAGAAATTCGAGGAATCTCTTAAGTATTTAATTGAACTTGGTGAAGTAGAAAAAACTATTTTCTTACTCGCTGAAGAAATTGAATCTACCAAACGTAGGGTAAATGCTTTAGAACACATTATGATTCCAAGATTCCAAAATACTGAAAAGTATATTGATATGAGACTCCAAGAAATGGAAAGAGAAAACTTCGTAAGATTGAAAATGATTAGGTCAACTATGGAGAAAAATGAAAAAGCGGCAGCTGCTGCTGAAGCAGCTAAAAATGCAGAAGCTTAAATTTTTCTCTTTACTTCTCATTTTCTTTTATTTTTATTTATTTTTTTAATTTAAGGTTGAATATTATTTTGTTTTTAAAAAAAGCTAAAATTATTGAGTTACTGTAAAAAATTTTTTTCTAGAAAATTACAGAAAATGGTGTTAAAATGAAAAGAGATCCAATTGACCAATATATGAAGGACCCAGATAATAAAGCGAAAGTATTCATCTGGATGACTCGTGCAATGATTATAACTACTTTTATGATAACACTCGGAGTAATTTTATTTATTTGCCACCTTGTTGGCCTTTTCTAGCAATGTCATTTACAATTTGGCTAGATAATTCTACTTTTTCATATAATTTTTTAAAATCCTTATCTTTATCAATTATTGTAAGCAAAGGTTCTCCTTTTTCAGTAATTGAACCTATGTGAGGCAAGTCATAAATGTTGTCCAAATCTATTTTTTCATATTTCATTCTTGATGGTGAGTAAATTATTTTTTTATAGGAATAATATTGAGGTTCCGGAATATCTATGATTTCCCCTTGGCATGCTTTGATATGTGCCTCAAGCATATTGATTCCAAGTGATTTTTCCACACATTCGAATGTTCCTTGAAGTCTTGCATTAACTTCAATTACATATAATCCATTTTCATTCAGAATATAGTCCACACCATTTGATCCGATTAACTTAAATTTATGGGCAAGCATTTCTGAAGTTGAGTCCATCTCGCCAGTTATCTTATCCAGGTCTTTGACATTGGCCATAACAGACTCTTCTGTTAAAGGCAAAATGTTTCCAATATATCTGAAACTATTGTTTTTCTCAAAGTCATTTTCTGTCAACAATCTTGTGTTGATGATACATTTTGCATCGTTTCGGCTTGCAAGAACTGATGAACTTAGGTTGATTCCTTTGATATATTCCTGCAGGATGAATTCACCATCATTAAATTCAAGATTTCCTAATTTATCTAGATGATTTATTCCATACCCTCCACTTCCTTGAATGGGTTTTAAAATAAATTGAACTTCATCATGATTTTCATTTATTTCAAATGCTTCATCCATATCAGTTAACCTAAAAGTCATAGGGGTTAAGATTTCATCTTTGATTTTCCTGTAAAAATTAAGCTTATTTTCAATATATCTGGTATCCTTAGTTCCCAAAATCTTCTTTCTGTACCTGCTTGGAAAGTCATTTGGGGAGATGCCTGAAATAGGTATGATATAGTCAACTTCGTCAAGATAATCCTCTGAGACATCTAAGATATGCTGAGGGCTGAACTGATCTTCAAATAATCCGCAGCTTTCGCCATCACTTTCATTTAGAATGACCTTTTGATTTTCAATGATTGGAGTGTCGGATGTGGAAAAATAGCTTGCAGAATAAATGTCATAATCCAACTTCAATGCACTGTTAAGCATACTTCTTGTATCAATTCCAATAAGTAATAGCTTTTCCATAAAAAATCAGTAAAAATAGTTTTTTAAAATAGTCCCGAGCGGAGTCGAACCGCCGTCTCCGGGTCCAAAGCCTAGAAGGATTACCACTACCCCACGGGACTATTTATGTTGTATCATATACAACATTAAATATATATTTATCATGTAGTATTTATATCTATCGGTTATTAGATAAATTTTGATAAAATAAGCATTTTTCATGCCATAAACAATTAAAACAGATTTTAGAGACACTTTCTTTTGAGTTAAAAATAGAATCGATTTCCTCAAATAATTCAAGGGAGTTATGCTCTTTTGAAGCATCTAATCTTTTCAGAACCTCATCATCCATTTGAACAATAGTCTTATTATGAATTTGGTCTTTGCAAAAGTTGTTTTTTAAATTGGGGCATGCTTTACAGATGTCATCCGGTGAGTATGTTAGAAAAACAGTTGTTTCGCTTTGTTTTCTTATTTCATTAATTTCGGTCATGTTTTTGGTGAAATTATCATCATATCCATAACCCTGAAAACCCTTAAGACACAATAGGTGATGTCCGCGCAATAATAATTTCATAAAAATCAAAAAAAGTAAAAAATAAAGGTTAATAAAAACCTTTTTAGTCTTTTGGTAAAAATACTTTGGAAACAGATGCTGCACCTAAGATTTTTACAAGGTCACCTATAATAAATGGAACAAGACCCATCATTAAAAGATCAACAACACCAATAGTTGCGCCTTGAGTTAAATTGTACCATAATGCAAGGCCAGCAAGTCCTGGAATGTAGATTAATGCAAAGTTTGCAATTCCAATGACAACTGCCATTCTTGTAAAGTTGCGTGCTTTAGCATATTTTTCGGTAATTGCTCCTATAAAGTATGATGCAATAACAAATCCTATAAAGAATCCAAAGGTTGAACCTAAGAATATGTCTAATCCGCCGGTCATTCCTCCGAACCAAGGAATAAATGCAATACCTAAAACGATGTATAGAATTTGGCTTAAACATCCATATTTTTTACCTAAGAATAAACCAGAACATAATACTGCAAATGTTTGAGCAGTTATAGGAACTGGAGTCCATGGGAGCGGAATAATGATTTGTGCCATTATACCAGTAAAACATGCCATTAAAAAAGACATGAGTAATTTAGTTGCGGTACTAGAATCCTGAATTCTTTCAAAAACATTTTTTCTAGTGCTGTAATAGTTGTCCATATTGATATTCATTTTTTACCTCCAATCCAAATTCTTTAAATAATTAAATGAGAACTGACTATTCTCATTTTCGTTAAGTTTAATTTATAGTTATGATTTTCACATCTTGTGGTTTTTTAACTATATTTACAGATTTGAATGCGACTAATTTTTTAATTCCTTTTTGTGATGCTACATCAACAAGTCTTTGTGAGATTACACCATCAAAGATAACAGTGTCAGCAGTTCCCTCTATGTTTTTAATTTCTTCATAGATATTTTCCACTTCAACTTCTTTAGTCATATTCAATGCTTCGTCTAAGATTGCTCCACTTCCGGATCCTTCAAATTCTTTAAGCATATCCTTCATTAAGCTTACTTCATCATCTTCAATAACCGGTTCTTCAACAACTTCTTCGCGGCGGTTGAATTTTTGTTTTTTGTTATTGTTGTTCCTGCCATTATGTTTGTTGTTTTCTTTTTTATTGTTGTTATCGTTTAGGATGTTTGAAGTAGCTAAGAATTGTGCTGTTGGAACTTTATCTCTGAGTGCGACCAATACTTCTTCTTTTTCCAGGTCTTCAACTTCTTTTCCTTTTGGAGCGCGAGTAACATAGTCGACATCTCCAATCTGTAAGAGTTCTTTCAAGATAAGTTCTCCACCTCTGTCACCATCAACAAATGCTGTTGTAGTTCTTTTTTTACTGAGTTCACCGATTGAACGAGGCACACTCACGCCTTCAACAGCTACAGTATTTTTGATTCCATATTTGAGTAAGTTTAAGACATCGCTGCGCCCTTCCACTACTATAATTGCATCGGATGTGTGGATGCTAGGGCCAGCAGGCAAGCGGTCTTCACCATATTCTGAGATTTCATGAATACGCATCGCTTCCCTTACTTCTTCAATCATTCTCATGCTGGTTGGACCAACGCTTTCAACCATTTTCTTGTAGATTTCTTTTGCACGGTTAACAACTTGTTCTCTTTTAACAGCTCTTACATCTTCAACTTTTGTAGTTTGAATTTCAGCTTCACAAGGACCTACGCGGTTAATGGTTTCAAGAGATGCTGCAAGGATGGCTGTTTCAACTCTATCTAAACTGGATGGAATTACGATTTCACCTTTTGCTCTTCCACTGTTTGAGTGGATGTTAACTTGGATTCTTCCGATTCTTCCGGTTCTTTGGAGTTCTCTTAAATCTAAATCATCACTAAGTAAACCTTCAGTTTGCCCAAATACCGCACCAACAACATCAGGTTTTTCTACAATACCGTTAGCGTTAATTTGAGCATGAATTAAATATTTTGTTGTAGTTAATTCTTCACCTTTTCCCATTTTTAAGCCTCCTAAGCTTATTAATCGGGATAATTTATGTAATTCTAAAAAATGATATTTTTAGCCGGTAAATTTGCATAAATTATACGATAAACATATGTAATTCGTCAGTCTGTAAGACCTATTATACACTAAAAAAAGAGCCAATACATTTAGACAGTGTTACTATTAAGGGTTTACTATTTTCTAATATTAATTACTTATTTGAAATTATATAAACGTTTTAACCTTTTATTTTTCCTTAATATCTGATTTTCTCCTGTCTTTGAATTAATTAATTAATAATTATAATAATGATAATGTAAATAACTCGTTTGAGTATATAATAATGTCAAGTATTTTTATAATACTATAATTATAATTATTGGTAAAACTAATATATAAAATATAGTATAGTATTTCTAATTAGTGAAAAAAATTTGGTGAAGTCATGTCAATAAGTCCGAATGATGTTTTAAATAAAAACAAAAATTTAAACAAACGTATTGATGTAGGAAAAATTAATGTGGATAATGTTACAGTTGATGATTTAAAGTTCAACGGAAAGAATTACGATGAATACATTAATTTACACTCTCTTTTAGATAAGGTTTCAGCATGTCAGATTTCAGATGCCTATAACTCCATTTCAAGAAGGCCTGGGACTTTTAACTCAATAAAACCGGTCAATAACCAAAAAGTCTTTGGAAAAATATTTACCGCTGAAACCACAAGTGACGATTGGGGGACTTCAGCTCTTGCAATCGATGAGGCAGATGATGGTGACATTCTATTTTTTAAAGTAGATTCCAATGATAAGGCTATTTGGGGAGAACTTGCTTCCACTTGTGCAAGGGATAATGGAATCAAGGCGACTGTAATATATGGTTCTGCTCGAGATTTGGATGCGCTTTTATATATGGACTACCCGGTCTTTGCAAGTGATTTCTGTCCTAATGCAGGATCTGCTTTGGGATTGGGCACTTTAAACGAACCCATTGAAGTTGAAGATGGGACAGTTAATCCGGGGGATTTCTTTTTCGGTGATGAAAACGGAGTTGTCGTAATTCCTAAAGAGTTATTCACCAAAACCATGATTGCAACATTGGCCGTAAAGGTTAAGGAATCCATGATAATCGAGGATATTGCTGGTGGCAGAACACTTGCACAAATTGTCGGACTCAAATAGAAAACCTTTTAAATACGGAGTAATATTTATATATAAAGGTATCGATACCTTTATATACTACTTTCTTTTAATATATAAATGATACAGATTTGATTTTAAGTTTGATTTTATGAAATTATTAGGCAAAAGTTTGCATGTTGCAAACTCTGGAAAATTAATAGCTCGATCTACCAAAACACCTTCACCAGGTGCAATTGTCTTTGACAGTAATAAAAAGAAAATTGGTAGGGTGGGCTATGTATTCGGGCCAACAAAGCAGCCCTATATCTCTATTAGATTATTTAAATCAGCAAATAGGGATGAAATTGCTAAAAACTGTGGTGAAAAACTATTTGTATCAAAACAAAATTCCAAAAAATCTAGAAACAGGAGGATGAGACCACGACAGAAAAAGTAGAAGAGATTCCTAGAAGGGGACGTGGAAGTACTATAAGACCTGATGCGCAAGATGAAGTATTTGATCAAGACAGACAAACCATATGTCCTGAATGTGGTTCTACTGAATTGATTGGTGATTATGAGAGAGCAGAAGTTGTATGTGCTCGTTGCGGATTAGTCATTGATGAAAATCTTGTTGATATGGGTCCTGAATGGAGAGCATTTGACCACGAACAAAGAGATAAACGTACAAGAGTAGGAGCTCCAATCACATACACCATTCACGATAAAGGTTTAAGTACCATGATAGATTGGAGAAACAAAGATATTTACGGTCGTGATATTCCTGCAAGAAACAGAGCTCAATGGTACAGATTAAGAAAA
>CAJGDA010000082.1 GCA_904501935.1 uncultured Methanobrevibacter sp.
ATGGAGATCTGTCTAATTATAACATTTTAAACAAAGATGAAGAACCTGTCATCATTGATGTTTCACAATCAGTGGTTTTGGATAATCCAATTTCAAAGGAACTTCTTGAAAGAGACATTAATACCCTTGTTCGAGAATATACCAAACTTGGTGTTAAAACCAGCTTTAAAGAAATTTGGGAATATGTTGGGCCTAAGTTTTAGATGAATTCCTCGTTTTCAAGTGCAAAGACACAACACTCTTTAAACTGACTTAACACATTATGCCCGCCATAAATTTTAAAAAAATAATTAAAAAAAGAAATTATAATGATAATGGTTTTATGCCTTCAAACATCATATCCAATAAGTCATCAGCATAATAATTTGTATCAAAACCAAGACTTATATTGTATACTTTCCACAATATAACTGACTGGAATAGAATGCTAAAGCACATTACAGATAATGAATGGGCATTAATTTCCTTAATTACTCCCTTATCAACTTGCAATTTAAAGAATTCCTCTAATTTACTAATAATTAGGTCAGTGATGTCGGAAATTAAAGGTTTTTTATCCTCATCACTTCTAACTTCTTCCATAGCAACTTTAAGTATGCTGAAATTATCTTCTGAAAGATTTAAAACACCGAAATAAGAAATTTTAAGATATTCTTCAATTCCTTCATCTTCATCAAAATAAAAAATCTCTTCTAAAACATCAATTAATTTCTGCATATAATAATTTTTAGTAATTTCAACCAAATTTTTCTTATTTTCAAATTTTCTAAAAACAGTCACTTCATTTACGCCCGCTTTTTTAGCTATTTTTTTAGTTGTAGCTTTCTTTAAACCTTCTTTTTGAAGAATTTCAAATGTGGCATTTACGATTTTTTCTTCAGTATTATCTAATTTTATTCCCATAAGAACATATTTATTTTTAATATATTTAATTGTTTATTGTTACAAGCAATATTTGGTATTATTACTATAAACTATAATTATTATAAAAACAAAATTATAGATTAATATCAAAAAATGATACATAATGGAGGTGAGCGAATCAAAAATAAGACATTAATAATTCTTGTCTGTCTAATATCATTATTATTTTTATCTTGTGTTAATGCAGAAGACCCGAATGAAAGCGATTTGGGAATAGATGAAGAGCATGCTCAAGATTTAAAAGTGAGCGTGGAATCTGATGATGCTTTATCACAAAATGAAAATGACAATTTATTGAATTCGGAAAGTGGCGACAATGCATCCGCAAATGAAACTGCTACAAATAACGAATCCAAAGCTTATTTAATATTAGACAATGATGCAGATAAAGAAAACATTTACATTGGTGAATTTGTTACTTGGATACTTAGTGTTATAAACAATGGCCCGGATACTGCCAAAAATGTAAAAGTGCATGATGAATTGCCTGATGGTTTAGAATACATTAGCCACGTTACAACTAAAGGAAGCTTCAATCCAAAAACTGGAATATGGGACATTGGCGATCTAGCTGTTAGCGCTGGGGAAGTATTTTTAAATATTACAACCAAAGCGATGACTGCTGGCGAGAAAATTAACAAAGCAAATTTAACAAGCGATACTTGCAATTTAAATGCAAATGAAAGTTATGAAGAAGAGGAAATTGATGTTTTAGAATATGAAGCTAAAGCATATTCCACATCCACGAAAACTGCAAGTAACCCGAATGAAACTACAGGAAATCCTCTGGCATTAATTGTTCTTTCATTATTTGCAATATTCATAACTACAATCAAATCTAACTAATTTTTAAAAAAAGGAAAGCCTATTCTTTCCTTAATTTTTTTAACAGTCAAACTAATTTTAAAACATTGATAAAGAAATATGTAAATACTATATATTTCAATAAAGAATATGTTAATCCCAAATTTTAAATAATTTTGATTAAATAACTATTAACTAATATCTAATTAAAAAATAAAGGTGAAAAATTATGCCAGAAACAGATTATTTGAAAATACCTCAAAATAGAGTAGGGGCATTAATTGGAAGCAATGGTAATGTTAAAAAGTCCATTGAAAAAGCAACTGGAACCATTTTGGACATTGATAGTGATGAAGGCACAGTTTATATCACACCTAGAGAAGATATGGAAGACCCATTAGGAGTCTGGAATGCTAATCATATTGTTAAAGCAGTAGCAAGAGGATTCAATCCTGAAGTTGCACTCAAATTAATTAGTGATGATGTTTATTTAGAAGTAATCAGCTTACCATTATACATAGGCAAATCTAAAAAGGCCCTTGCAAGACATAAAGGTAGAATTATTGGAAAAGATGGTAAAACCCGTGAAATCATTATGGAAATGGCAGAAGTGGATATGGCAGTTTATGGAAAAACTGTTTCATTGATTGGTGAAATGGACAACATCATGATTGCTAAAGAAGCCATTGAAATGATTTTAAATGGATCTAGACACAAATCAGTTTATGGATTTTTAGAACATAAAAAAGATGATTTAAAAAGAAAAGAATTCAATGACTTAGTTGGAATCGAAAACGACAAAATCGAATTCAAAGAAGGCATTGAATTTGATGAAAAAGATTTTTAGGAGTTAAAACTCCTAAAAAAATCCACCTATAAATCATCAAGAAATTATATGTGAATATTGTCAGAACTATTTTTTTTGAATTTTTGAATATTATTTATTATTTAAAGTGTTTAAATTGATTAATTTAAAATAAAAAGAATTATACAATCTAAAAACAATATTTCAAGTTTATACAAATTTATCTATTTTAAAAAAAATAAGAAATAATAACTAAAAAAATCCATATCAAAGAAATATTACAAATTTAGATGTATTTTAATGTAAGATTACTATAAAAATTATGCAAATAATAGCAAAATATTATATACTTTAACTAACATATATAGATAACATAGTGTAAATACTATATTTTCTACATGTTTTAAACTTATTATTTTACCACATATTTAGATAATTTAGATAGGGTAATGTAAAAATATTACTTTTCAAATGCTCTCTGATTTTATTTAAATATAACATCATATAATAAACTAAAACATAGATAATTCTAGGAGGAAAATTTTTGCCAGAAAATGAACCAGGACTCGATTGGAGGAATGATTTTAAGAACTTGACCCCATCAGAGTTCTTTAGGAAAAACAAGCAAATGTTGGGATTTACCGGTAAAATTCGTTCATTAACTATTGTATTCCATGAATTGATTACAAACAGTTTTGATGCATGTGAAGAATCCGGAATATTACCTGATATTGATATTGAGTTAAAACGTATCGATAAAGAACATTATGTTCTCAGACACAAAGATAATGGTCCAGGTATTCCTGAAGATTATGTAATGAGGGTTTACTGTAGTATGTTTGCAGGGTCTAAATTCAGAAACATCCAATCTAGAGGACAACAAGGTTTAGGTTGTAGTGGTTGTGTATTACTTTCACAAATGACAACAGGTAAACCTGCTCGTGTAATTTCATGTTACAAAGAAAACGGTGAAATTAAAGGAGTTAAAATGAAGTTCCAGATGGATGTTAAAAACAATCGAGGAATTCTAATGGAAAGAGAGGATTATCCTGCCGAAAGTACTGGAGTATGTATTGAATTGCAATTCAAAGAAGTTTCATACTCTTTAGCCGAACAAGGTGCTTTTGAATACATCAGAAGAACCATGATTGGAAACCCTCATGCGAGAATTACATTCAGAGACCCATCAGGACATAAATACATATTTAAAAGAGCAGCAGATATAGTTCCAATTCTTCCAAAAGAAGTATTGCCTCATCCAAAAGGAGTTAGTGCTGATGACATCATGACAATGGCTCAAAACACCGATAGCAGAAGATACAAAAGTATGTTAACTTCATCATTATCTAGAATGTCTAATAAAAGAGTTGATGAAATAGCTGAAATTACTGGAATAGACATGAATAAACGTCCAAAAGACATGACATTCCAAGAAGCAGAAGCTATTGTTCATTGTTTTAAGAAAATGAAATTCATGGCTCCACCAACTGATGGCCTTATACCAATTGGATCTGAACAAATTGAAAAAGGTATGAAACAAATATTACAACCAGAATTTGTTACAACTATTACAAGAAAACCTGTAACCTATGCTGGAGGTGTTTCATTCATTATTGAAGCGGGTCTTGCTTATGGTGGAAATGCAGGAAGAGTTGTAAATGAACAAAGGAAATCTGAAATTATGAGATTTGCAAACAGAGTTCCATTAACATTTGATGCAGGAAGCTGTGCTATCACAGAAGCGCTTAAAAGTATTGATTGGAAACGTTACGGTCTCAGAGATTTAGATAATACACCATTAACATTATTTGTAAATATTATCTCAACACAAGTGCCTTATCTTTCAACTGGTAAACAAAGCGTATCTCCAGAACCTGAAATCGTTAATGAAATCAGACAAGCCACCATGAAACTAGCTCGTCAACTCCAAAAACATATCAGAGCTAAAAGAGCAGCGAAAGAAAAAGAAAAACGTTCTAAAATCTTTGAAGATTATGTCCCAGTAATCATTGAAGAAGCTGCCAAACTTGGTGAAACTGGCGTTCCTGAATATCAGGAAGTTTTAGCAAAAGTTACAAAAAGAGCTCTTGCAGAATTGCTTGGTGAAAAAGTTGAAGAAGAAGTGGAAGAAGAAGAACTTGATGCAATCATCATGGAAGAATTTGACGAATTTGGACATGTTGTAGAAGATGACCAATCTTCATTAGACACATTCCAAGAATATGAAGAAGAGGAATTTGAGGAATAGGTGATTTAAATGACTAAAGTTAAACAAAAAGCTAAATCACATAAAGAAGAAAGAAAGGAATACACCTACAACAAGTTAAAAGGTTTAGGTCAAGAAATCATTGAAGAAATTGAAAAACAAAAAGTTCCTTCACTAAAAGTTCCATCTAGAGGTACTGGAAACATTGTTTATGATGATGCGAAAAGATACTATGTCTTAGGTGATAGATATGGTAGAAGATCTTTAGGTAATGTAAAACAAATCAGAAAATTAGGTCAAATGGTTTATGTGGCTAATTTCTGTAAGGATTTAGTGGCTCGTGAAAAAACCGCAACTATCAGGGAAATGTATTATGTTTCCGAAGGTTGGGGAATTAGTTTTAAAAACCAGCAAGAATCAAACATTGTTGGAGAAGATTTAGAAGTAACTCTCGGAACCACTCGTGAAGATTTAGGTTTAATGCCAGAAGAAGACGGAGCATCAGTTTATGGAGACATAACCCTTTATGATGAAGTGGAGCTTAATGCTGCAAGTGTTGGAAAATCCGGTTATACTATCTCCCCTACTATTGACCAAGTTGAATTCTTAGATTACAATGTAGATAAAGTATTAGCTGTGGAAACTATGGGAATGTTTCACAGATTAGTTCAAGAAAATGCCCACAAAAGATTCAATTGTTTAATTGTGGGACTTAAAGGACAAGCTGCCCGTGCAACAAGAAGATTCATTAAAAGGGTGAATGAAGAACTTGGATTACCAGTCTACATCTGTAACGACGGAGACCCTTGGGGATTCCACATTGCACAGGTAATCATTTCAGGAAGTGCTAAACTGGCTCACGTTAATCATGACCTCGCAACTCCTGATGCTAAATTCATTGGAGTAACAGCATCCGATATTATCAACTATGACTTGCCAACCGATAAACTCAAAGATGTTGATGTCATGAGACTTAAAGAGCTTTCTAAAGACCCAAGGTACAAAACTGATTTCTGGCAAACTGAAATCAAAAAGATGCTTAAAATCGGTAAGAAAGCAGAACAGCAATCTTTCTCAAAATATGGATTAGAATATGTTGTAGACACATATTTCCCAGCTAAATTTGAGGAAATGGAAAATCAAGCATAAATTTATGCTTTTCCTCCTTCTTTTTTTTATTTTTTAATTATTCAAAATACAAATGTTTATATACTATTTCTAAGATATACCCCTATAGGTATAGGATGTGATATTTATGAAAGAGTGCATGGACAGTGAAAATTTGCATAGGAGACTTAAAAAAATCATCGGCCAAGTGAATGCAATTGATCGTATGATTGATGAGGATATTCCTTGCGAACAGATATTAATGCAAGTAAATGCATCAAAATCCGCATTACACAAAGTTGGACATATTATTGTCGAAGGACATTTGGAACATTGTGTTAAAAACGCCATTACAGAGGGCGATGCAGATGAAGCTTTAAGCGACATTTCATCAATTTTAGAATATTACTCTAGACTTTAATTTTTTTTAAAGTAACTTTATACCCCATAGGGTATACTATACTAAGGGGCTGTTTAAAATGAATTTTACAAGAGATGAAAAACAAGACATAATTCTTATAACTATTTCCACAATAAGTCTTATAGGTAGTTTTATTCTATCTCTCGACTACCTTGCATGGATTGCAGTCATACTTTGTGGAATACCAATATTCAAAGAATGTATCGTAGGACTAGTAACTGAATTTGACATAAAAGCAGATTTACTTGTATCAATTGCAATCATTGCATCAATCATAATTGGTGAAGTTTTTGCAGCAGGTGAAATTGCTACAATCATGGCTATTGGAGGATTTTTAGAAGAATATACTGTTAGAAAAACTCAAGGAAGAATTGAAGAACTTGTAAAAATGACCCCCGAATTTGCAACAAGAATTAAAAATGGAATTGAAGAAAAAATATCTGTCGAAAATGTACAAGTCGGAGATATCTTAAAAGTACTTCCTGGCGAAAGCATACCAACTGATGGAGTCATTATCACCGGGGGAACTTCAATTGACCAGTCAACATTAACTGGAGAATCAATACCAGTAGATAAACAAGAAGATGATGAAGTATATAGTGGAACAATCAATCTTTACGGTTCATTTACCATGAAAACAACAAAAATCAGCCAAGAGAGTTCTCTTCAAAAACTAATAAGATTGGTTGAATCCACCAAACCTGAAAAT
>CAJGDA010000083.1 GCA_904501935.1 uncultured Methanobrevibacter sp.
GTTGATAAATATGCAGTCTGATGTCAATTCAAAGTCCAAATTGTAAGTAATAGCAAGAAGTAATGACATCATCCCTGAAGGCATTGCGGCCTCAATAATGGAAACTTTGTATTGAAGGTCATGTAAACCCATACAGGATGCAATTAAAAATGCTATTGCCGGGAAAAAAACCAATTTCATAATTGAAGTAAATGCAATCATAGATTTGCTTCTTGAAATCCCCTCAAAATTAATGGACAAACCCAACACAATCATTATTAAGGGAATAGTTCCTTGACCTAAATAGTCAATTGTATTTTCTAAAACTGGCCCAATTGAAATATTGAAAAAATTAAAGCCTAAACCTAAAATAATAGCCCACAAAGTTGGAAAAAGCACAATTTTTTTAATGGCCTCTTTCGTATTTCCACCAAATTTCATGACTAAAATATAAGATAAGATTAGGAAAATACATAATGTTGCAATATCACAAAATATCGCTCTTAAAAATCCTTCCTGACCATAAACGCCCAAACTTATTGGATAGCCCATAAATCCTGTATTAGCAATCATTATTGTTACCAGTACACTCCACAAAGCAATATCATCAAGCCCTAATTTCTTTAATATAAAATAAGAAATAATCCCGGTAACAATAGAAGAAGATAAAATAATAAAAGGTAAAATGCCTAACTTTGGAAGCAAAGATAAATCAGCTGTTGAAATGGCTGAAAATATCATACAAGGCAATAAGATATACATTACTATCTTATTCAATGGATCAACGGCATCTTCACTCAAAAAATCTATTCTTTTAAGAAAATAACCCAATCCAATCATTAAAATAATTGATAAAATAGTAACAACAATAGCATTCATACTATATAATTAAATTTAAAATTATAAAAAATTAATTAAAAAAAGAAAAAAGAAAAATTAACTAACGATACCTTCGCTAGTAATTTTAAATACGCATTCACCTTCAGGTAAATGAGGAGAATCCACTAAACGTGCAATTCTTTTTCCAGCCAACCCTTTCTTAAGCCAAATTCTGTAAGTGGAAGCGTGACCTAAAACGTGTCCTCCAATAGCTTTTGTTGGACTTCCGAAGAAAGAATCAGGTTTAGCTTGAACTTGGTTAGTTATAAACACTGCAACATTGTAAGTATTTGCAATCTGCTGAAGTGAATGTAAATGTTGATTTAATTTTTGTTGTCTAACAGCAAGAGATTCTCTTCCAACATATTCCGCTCTGAAGTGAGCCATCAATGAATCAACAATGACTAATCTAATATTTCTACCACCTTGGATAAGCTCATTAATTTTATCAACCATTAATATTTGGTGAGAAGAGTTAAATGCACGTGCAACATGAATTCTTTGTAATACTTCGTTAATATCCATTTCAAAACCGTTTGCAATTTGTTCAATTCTTTCTGGACGGAAAGTGTTTTCAGTATCAATAAATACACATTCGCCTTCAAGACCACCTAGCTCTTTAGGTAATTGAACTGTTACAGCTAATTCATGGGAAATTTGACTTTTACCTGATCCGAATTCACCGAATACTTCAGTTATTGATTGAGTTTCAATGCCCCCACCAATTAAATCGTTGAATTCTTGGCTACCTACAGTAATGTGACCAACTTCTTTTCTCCTTTCAAGTACATCGAAAGCTGTTTCAAAATCAATGTTTTCAGCTCTACGAGCTGCTTCAATAACTTTTTCAGCAACACCTTCACCAATTTCTGCTTTAACTGATAATTCTTTTGGAGTAGCAGTGGCTAATCTCATCATATCAGCAAAACCTGCATCCCTTAATTTTTCTGCTGTTTTTTCACCAACACCAGGCAAATCTGCTAATTCTACCATAATAATCATTCCTTTAATTTACTTAATAATATTTGGATAAGATTTTTTTAGGATTTAACCTATTTTCTTCATTATAATCATCAAAACTTACATTAGCAATTATCTCAATAGTTTGACCATTTAGCTCTTCAAGTTTGTCTTCAATTCCATAGCCGTCTTCAACAAGTGTAATAACTTCCTCTTTTTTCATGCCGATTAATTCTTCAGCTAAATTATCAAAGAAAGTTACTTGAATATCACCTGTATCATCTTCAATTCTTGTTGGAATCATGAAAAGATATCTTGGTTCATCGAAAACGTGTCCACAGTTATCACAAATGTATTCATCTTCACCAGTTGATACATTAAATCCACAATTAGGACATTTTACTCGGATGATTCTTTCGGTGTCAACGTCTATAATGGTTCCAGTAACACAAACATTAACATCATCTTCTAATAATGCCTCAATAGGTTTTGAAACATAAATCGCTTCCATTAACTCCTCTTGAGTAGGTAACTTTTCTATTTCACCTTCACTAGGTTCTAAAAGAGCTGTACTTCTATTTACATTAGCTTCAATACGATTATCCATATCTAAAGATAAACGAGGGTTTTGTAATTTAATTGCTTGACCTAATTCAAATTCTCTTTTTGCATCGTCATCCCAAAGAACAACTTTAAGAGAACCTGTTTCATCAGCAATTTCAATATTTCTAACACAACCAGTATCACCATTATCCCTTTCAAATTCATGAATAGGGACTAATTCTATAATCCTACCGATTACAATGACATCTTGGTCATCCTCATCAAGGTCAGATATTTTTTTGTAATCATATAGCGCTTTTTCTAAAGTAGCTAATTCTGGAATAAACATTGAAGCAGCTTGTTCTTCGGTCAATTTAATAAGACGAGATCCGCCACCAATGTTTAAATCTACACTATACATTCCAAGTCTGGTTCTTGCATTTTCAATTTGATATGCATCTCCAACATTATATTCTTCTTGTGCACGTTCATTCCATAAAGCTAATCTAACCTTTCCAGATTCATCAGCAAAAATTATTGAACGAACAATACCAACTGAACCATCATCTCTTTGGAATTCATTAGTGTCATCGACAGAAAGAATTCTACCAACAACATCAAGTTCAATTCCATCTTCATCAATAGTATAAATTTCACCGATTGGAGTTGGCCTTAATTCTGCTCTTAATGATTCTAATTCTTCCAATTCATCAATAGTTAAGTTTTCAGGATTAATGGTTATTTGGGTGTTGAAATTAGTATTCATTGAATATTGGCTTTGGGTATATTCATCAAATCTAACATCCCCACCAATGATTTTAATAATATCACCTTTGTTTATTGGCAAAGCGGTATCATCACCCCAAACAGTGACTCTTATTTCACCGGTTACATCCCTAACATCAAAGTTTCTTAACCTTCCTTCAGAGTTGTCAGTTTTTCTATTAAATGTTCTGATATCTTGGAGTCTTGAAACAATACCTTTAATTGAAACATCTTTTTGCTCACTTAAATCAGCGATTGGTATGAATTCTTGTGAAATTTCAGGAACATCAAAATCACCTTTAATAATTCTTCCATCCCAATGAGTTAAAGTAATTTCCATGTTTCCGTCCCTATCAGGTCTTTCACGAGCTTGAGCTTGAAGTATTTTAACTGTATCTCCGTCCTCAAGTTTTAAACTTTCAATAAGATGTACGTTATTATTCCATAAGGTGTAAGATATTTTCCCTGAAAAATCTTGTAATTCAAGAGAAGCTACTTTACCTTCTTTTCCATTCTTTTCATAGCTTCTAATGGTTGGTATTCTAACTATTCTTGCAATAATATTTACTTTAGTATCCGGTTTAATATCGGCAATATTTGTAATGTCTTCTTCATAAGCAGGGAATTTTGAAGAATCTTCATCCAAATGTATAACAGTTGATCTTGGTCTTAAATTAGCTTCAAGGCCAGAGTAACCTTCTTTAATATCCACATCCTTAATTTGGATAATGTCTCCTTCATTAACATTTTTAAGAAGCTTTATATTTGGAGTCCAAAATACTGTTCTCATTTTACCGGTATTATCCTGTAATTCAACATTGCAAACTTTACCTTCTCCACCTTTACGTGTTTTAAATGATCTTGGATTGGAAATAGATATTACTCTACCAGAAATGATTTGACCATTGGCACCTTTTTCAAGGTCACTGATAGTTTTATCGGAAAATTCAGGTTTTTCAGAAAGAGCTTCAACTTCTTCATCTATTAACTCACCAACAACTTGATCAGCAAGTCCTGAAGCATTCATAAATGGGTTATCAATATTTGTTTTTCTGAATTCATCCATTCTATTTAAAAAATCTTCTTCAGAGATTTTATCTTTGACTTTATCATATTTTTCTCGAATATCTTCATCCATTGTAAAGCCGGTGAAATCCTCTGAAGGCTCTTCAGTTGATTCTTCAACTTCTTCATTATTATCATCAATTGTAATTTCAAATGGAATTTCAACATCATCATCAGTTTTTTGTGGTGTTGCATCAATTCCATGATTTTTTAAGACTTCTCTTGCGCAATCCAAGTCATCTACAAAGTCTAAGTCAAAGCTTTCACGAACTTCGTTCATTTCGACCTGGAATTGCTCTAGTGAAATTTCATCTTTGATTTTTTCATATAATTCTAAAATTTCTTCTTGCATACCAAACCCCTCATAGAAAGTTAATTATTATTTTATAATTAGAATGTATATAAAGTATTAGAGAGAGCATTTGAAAAGTAATCCATATTAATCTTAATAAAAATTTCAATATAAATATTGCTCAAATGCGACTTTATGAAAAAGTGCTGAATAGCTAATATGCATTAGGATTTTTCTTCAATGCAGTTTTAATCATTATAGCCAAGTCTAAACCTAAATGCCAGTTTTCTACATACTCAATATCATATTTAATACGTTGTGTGATTGAAGTGTCACCACGACAACCATGAATTTGAGCCCAACCGGTTAAACCTGGTTTAACTTGATGCTTAACCATGTATTTAGGAATAGTTTCTTTAAATTGTTCAACAAAATAAGGTCTTTCGGGTCTTGGGCCCACTACACTCATATCTCCTTTTAGAACATTGAAAAATTGAGGCAATTCATCAATACTTGTTCTTCTAATAAAATCCCCAACCCTGGTTTTTCTTGGATCGTCTTTTGTAGTCCATTCTGATTTTTCTTCGTTCGGATTTTGAACTTTCATACTGCGAAACTTATACATCATGAATGGCTTGGAATAATGACCTATCCTTTCTTGTTTAAATATAATCGGACCGGGAGAAGTGATTTTAATTGCAATAGCTGTAATAATCATGATAGGGGAAGTGATTAAAATTGCTATAATGGAAATCACATAATCTGATAGATACTTTAGAAACTTGTTGAAATCATCATCCAACGGAACATAGCGAATATTGATAATCGGAATATCTTCAATCATGTCTACTGAAGGCTGTGCCGGGAAATACCTTATATAATCCGGAATGATTTCAGCTTTTATTCCAACACGTTCGCAACTTTCCACAAGTTCATCTATTTTATAATAATATTTTAAAGGAATAGCTAAAACAACCCTGTCAAACATGTTTTCATCAAGAATCCGATCGATATCCTTAAATGACCCGATAATCTTGACTCCTTCAATTTCCTGCCCGACATGCTCGGATCTTCCTAAAAATCCACTGACAACAAAGCCCAAATAAGGATTTTCCTTAATCCTGCGTGCAAATGTATAAGCCAATTCATTATCTCCAACAATTAGAATATGCTTTAAATTCTTATTGTTAATACGAATATTCTTTAAGATGCTTCTAATAATGAATCTTTCAATGATTCCAAAAAATGTAGCGAAAACAGCTAATAAAAACAGCATTATCCTTGAAAAATTAGGTTGATTGATTATAAACAATATAGAAACGAGTACAACAAATGCTATAATATTTACCTTTATAATTTGTGTTGCCTCTGAAAAAATATTCTTATAAGTCCTGCGAGGTTTATAAAGGCCAAATGCAAAATACAAAATTAAATAAACAGGTATTACAGCAAAAGTAAAGAACAACAAATAACTTGTAAAGCCCAAACGCCCACCAATTGGACCAAATAAGGTAGTATCAAATCTAATCCAAAAAGAACATAAAAGAGACATTGCAATGACTATAATGTCAATAATTACCAATGAAAAGTTCAATAACCGTTGATTCTCTTTTATCATGAAAACTACCTAAATTAATGTTATTAATTATTATATCTATTTAATAATTATTTAATCTTTCTTTTTAAATAAATTAAGAAATAGCTTTAAAATACATAAAAGAGTTATTCCCAAATAAACAACAATGTTTACTATAAATGAATTTTCATTAGCGTGATGTTTTTTATAATAAACATACATTGCTCGATAAAACTCGTAAATTAATTTAGATTTTTGTTTTTTGCTGCTTGCGCCTTTTAAATGTGTTATTTTAGATTTTCCATAGTAAATTATTTTCCACCCTTCATGTTTTATTCTGTAACACAAATCAATGTCTTCACCATACATGAAAAATGTCTCATCTAAAAAGCCGACCTTGTCAAGTGCTTCCGCTCTCATGAACATGAAAGCTCCTGTAAGGCAATCTATTTCATAGATTTCATCATCAGGCAGGTCATCCAAATTATAATCATTGTCCTTGCTGTTTGTTGGAATGTGAAACAGCCTGAAAAATGAATTTTTAACATTTGGAAAGCTTCTTTTGCAGGCCTTATCAAGTTCTCCATTCTCTAAAATAACCCTGCAGCCACATGCCCCAACATCATTATGGCTTTCCATATAATCATAAATGTCTTCCAAAGTATTTTCCCAAACAATAGTGTCCGAATTCAAAAGGAGAACATACTTACCAGTGGCTATCCTTAATGCCTGATTATTGCCTGCTGCAAAACCATTATTCTCGGTTGAAGCAATGAATTTAACCCTATCCTTAAAATAATCTTGTAATTTGGCTAAACTATCATCGCCAGATGCATTATCAACGACTAAAATTTCA
>CAJGDA010000084.1 GCA_904501935.1 uncultured Methanobrevibacter sp.
TAAGGTGAAGTTTCAAAAATGGCTAAAGTCCAATCCAGATAAAACCTACGAAGATGCAATTAACGCATACATTGAAATTCAAAACTCAAAAGAAAAAACAAAAATTGACAAACAATTCCAATACAATCAATATATCAGAGACTTCTTTGCGGATAACGATGACAAAACACTGAAAGACGCCATCAAATGTTGGAAATATAAGAAAAGCATAAAAGGTCATAACAAATATGAAAAAAGTGATTTGGAAATTTTAAAAAAATAACTGCTTTTAGAAATAAAAAATTATCTATTTCTCTAAAAAAACCGTATTATTTAAAAACATTGAACTACAAAATATTCAATATCAATAAATTGGAGATTATATTATGATTGTAAATGTAAATGCAACTAACAAAAAATCTGGTGAAGTAATTTCATTCGCATTAGAAGGCGACAAAGATGCAGGATTTACCTATGAAGGAACCCATATGCAAGAAGTAGCTGATAACAAAGTCAGAGAAGTATGCAATGGTTTAATTTTACTCGGTTCCCCAATCTACACCATTAAACCTGGCGAAACCGCAAGCATTGAAAATATGACTTTTATCACTGAAGTTACAGCAGAATAATTCTGCTACTCTTTTTTATTTTTATAATATTATCTAGTTGATATCCAATTTTACAAGCATTTTAACTTTTTTTCTCTCATTAACATTACTAATAGCAACGCATCTAGATAATTCAGTTTCATATTCCTTATAACTATTTAAACAAAGAAAATAGTTATACTTATGCAATGATGGATAATGGAAAAATAGTTGGCGGAGCTATTATTGAAATCAATGAAGAAACACAGCACAATGCTCTTGATTTATTATTCATCAGTGTTTTTAATCAAAATGAAGGCATTGGACAAAAAATTTGGAATGAAATTAAAAAATTATATTCCAATACAAAATATGGGAAACATGCACACCATACTTTGATAAAAGAAATATCCATTTTTATGTAAACAAATTAAAATTTCACATTGTATTTTGTAATTTATTTTTTCCAAATTTCAGTAAGCTTTATATAAGGGTTATGAATATATATTCATAATACCTGAAGATACATTTGGGGAGAATATTATGGTAAGACCTAAAAGAATGAGAAGAGTAGTTACATGTCACAAACATGAATTGAACAGAAACCTAAAACCAATAGAACTGTCTGTAGATGAGTTTGAAGCAATCAGATTCAAAGATTATCATGATATAAAGCAAACCGAATCTGCCGAATTCATGGGAATCTCACAATCAACATTTCACAGAATTCTAAATTCAGCAAGACATAAGTTAGCTACCTCATTAATTGAAGGCCGACCAATAATTATTGTCAAAGGTGATACAATGATTAATCCAAATAAATACATATGTGAAGACTGTGGTTTTCAATGGTCAAATCCAGAAAAAGAATATGAAGAATGTCCAGATTGCAAATCAACAAATATTCGCAAATTAAACGTGACCAATGGAATGAACAACGGAATGAAGAATAGAAACAGAATAGCGAATGACACATGCAGCTGTCCTAATTGCGGTTACAGTGAACCAAAAATTAGAGGAGTGCCATGCAGAACAAAAACATGCCCTGAATGCGGATCACCACTAATAGGAAGAGGATTATGCAACATTTAATTTAGGAGATGAATAAATAACTGATAATATAGAATACATTTGAAAGAATGTGGTTTCAATTGGATAACCATAAACGGTGAACATAAAATATATCCAAAATGCCACAGCAAAACCATTAAATATATCAGAGAAGTAAAAAAAATTTAGATATTGACTCACTATTAAACCACAACAAAAGAATGGGGGATGTTGCGTTCCGTTCACGGAAGATGGTCATTAACATGTGGAAAACCATATCCCGACCATCATGATGCGAATACCCTACACAATCCTGAAAAATGCTGTGGTCACAGAGTATTCTAAAAAGCATACTCAATTTTATTATTAGGAGGTACAAAAATGTCTGAAATCATAATAAATACTGAAAAATGTGATAATTGTGGGGACTGCAGCGATGTTTGTCCTATGGAAGTCCTTATTCTTGAAGACGGTAAATTAACCATCAATGACCCAGATGAATGCAGCTACTGCGAAACCTGTGTGGACCTTTGCCCTAACGAATGCATCACAATAAAATAACAAAATGCCATAGAAACTAGAATTATGACCAATATTTTAATTTGAGTTCTTGAAGAATAGAATCTATTTTTTCTAACTCTTCAATAACTTCACTTTTTATAATTCCTTGTTTTTCAAACAATTTGATAAACTACTCAAATATCTTTGAAAGTCTGTATATTCTTTTAACATATTGATTCAAAATTATCAATAAAATTACTTTTTCTAGTGAATGCAGCTTATAATTTTCATCAAAGCGCCCTTTGAAGTCAAAAATAAGTTTATTTTAAATATCTATTAATTTAATTTTAATAAAAATATTTTTAGTCATGCCTAAAATTTAAATACTATAAAATCAAATTTATAAATAAGTTTAGGTTAACCTAAATTTCATATGGGTTTTGAGACTTAAACTAAAAAATTTTTTTAGTAATGGATAATATTCTTTTATTAATATTATTCCTTAAAAAAAACGGGAGAATGGTTAATGACAACTTTAATTGTAGGATTAGCAGGAAATCCCAATGTAGGGAAAACTACTGTCTTCAATCGATTAACTGGTATGCGTCAACATGTAGGAAACTGGCCTGGAAAGACTGTTGAAAGGGCAGAAGGTCATTTCAAACATGGAAACTATGAGTATGAGGTCATAGATTTACCGGGTAATTATGCATTAAGCGCACATTCTATGGAAGAAATCGTTTCAAGGGATTTCATTGTAGATGATGACTCTGATGTAATCATTAATGTAGTTGATGCCGCTAATCTTGAACGTAATTTATATTTAACAGTTCAAATGATGGAATTAGGTGCTAATTTAGTTATAGCGCTTAACATGAACGATTTTGCAAAAAAAAGAAATCATATCATTAATATTAAGTTAATGGAAGAACTTTTAGGATTTCCAGTTGTTGAAATTAATGCAAAAACTGGTGATGGATTTGACGAATTATTAACAGCAGTCGAAAATCAAGCTGCAAATCCAGTTGACTCAAGTGAAAAATTAGCTTATGGTAATGATATGATGGGTCATTTAATGGATTTAAAAACAGTAATTGAACAAGATAAGAATCTATTGGATGTTCCTTCAGTTTGGACTGCTATCAAGTTATTAGAAAAAGATACAATTGTTATAGAAAAAGTTCAAGCATCTTCTAAAAGCTCTCAAATATTTGCTCAAGTTGATAGAGTTAGCACACATCTTTATGATGTATACAAAGAGGGTCCTGAAGAAGTTATTGCAAATGCAAGATATGCATTTATCGGTGGATTAATGGCAGAAGCTGTTAAACAACCTGCTGTTGAAAAAGAAACTATCACTGATAAAATTGATAAAATTGTTACAAACAGAATTTTAGCCCCATTTATATTTATTATAATAATGTGGGCGATGTTCCAGTTGACATTCACAATTGGAGCTCCTTTCCAAGATATGATTGATGAAGCATTTGGTGCTTTAGGTGCATGGGTTGGTACTTTCCTTGGTGAAGGGTTACTCTCTTCATTAATCTGCGATGGTATTATTGGAGGTGTAGGTGGTGTTCTTACTTTCTTACCAATTATTATTCTAATGTTCTTATTCTTAAGCATATTAGAGGATTGCGGTTACTTAGCAAGAGCAGCATTTACTTTAGATATAGTGATGCACAAAGTCGTAGGTCTTCACGGTAAGGCATTCATTCCAATGATATTAGGATTTGGTTGTGGTGTGCCAGCTATTATGGCAACAAGAACTATGGAAAATGAAGGGGACCGTATGCTTGCTATGATGCTTGTTCCATTCATGTCCTGTACCGCAAGATTACCAATCTACGGAATCTTTATAGCGGCATTCTTCGCTGAACAACAAGGTAATATGTTGCTTGCAATATATTTATTAGGCATTGTTGTTGCACTTATTGTTGCAGCTATACTCAAGAGAACAATGTTTAAAGGATTGTCTACTCCATTTGTAATGGAATTGCCGACTTATAAAATCCCTTCCCTAAAAGGAGTATTATTACACACTTGGGAAAAAGTAAAAGGATTCTTAAGAAAAGCTGGTACCATCATTCTTGCTTGTTCAATTGTTTTATGGATTTTACAAAATATCTACCCATGGGGAGGGACCGATCCTCAAATGAGTCTTTTAGGTATGATTGGTACTGTCATTGCCCCAATATTTGCACCATTAGGATTTGGAACCTGGCAGGCTGCCGTTGCTATCATTGCAGGATTAGCTGCTAAAGAAGTGGTGGTTGCAACCTTCGGTACTCTTGCAGGTATGGAAGAGGATGATGAAGAAGGAATTACTAATTTAGTGCATGATACATTCACTCCATTATCAGCATTTTCATTCATGGCATTTACATTATTATACACTCCATGTTTTGCAGCGATTGGAGCAATCAAACAAGAAACCAACAGTTACAAATGGGCATTAACTATGTGTGGTATTACTTTAGTAACTGCATATGTTGTTTCATTCTTAATTTACAATGTCGGTTTACTTGCAGGATTTGGATAGGTGATTTTATGCGTAGTAAAAGCGGAATCAAAGGTGTTAAAAACCCAAAAAATGACGATTAGATAGCAGGTGATTAAAAATGACAAGAACCTTAAATGAAGTTAAACCCGGTGAAACAGTGACATTAGTAAAATATCATAATACCGGTGATGAGGCTTTGAAAAGACATTTATTAGGCATGGGTTTTGTTAAAGGAACAGAAATTACTATTAAAAAAGTAGCTACTTTAGGAAATCCTATTGAAATGAGTGTAAAGGGATATGATATTTGCCTTCGAAAAGAAGAAGCAGAAAACATTGAAGTTGAATAATACTTCAATGTTCTTATTTTTTTATTAATTATATAGTATTATAACATGAGTTTCAATAGCTTGAGCCCCATAATATTGTTTGATTATAATATTTTTGAGTTTAATTTATTTTAAATCGCTTTAATATTTAAAACTGGCTTAATTTTATATTTTTATAACTTTGTTTAACTTTATTAAAATTTATCAACCCGAATATATCACTATGAAACATTCTTTTTATAGAAAATGTATAGTCTTAATCCTCAAAGTATTAGTTCATACAGTTTAAAATTCATCCATCCAGTATCTTCATAATACATTTGAATCGCCGCCATATATTAAATCCAAAGCCTAAGTATAGTTTTTCTGAAGGGATGTTCCCCTCAAGCTAATATACTCCTTAATTAAATTAAAATATACTGCAATGACATAAATTAATGAATTAACATTAAAAAAAGATTTAAATTGTAAAATCTAAAATAAATATATAATAAGAAAAAATCAAGGGATTGAAATGGAAATATTAAAAGAATATAATGAAAAAGAATTGACAATAACTGTCAAAGATAAAATTGATACAACTACTGCACCTGACTTTGAAAATGAAATAATGGACGAGATGGGAAAATTTGATTCATTAATAATAGACTTTACTGATTTGAAATACATTTCAAGTGCAGGATTAAGAGTTTTGATTGTTACTGAAAAAAAATTAAAACCTCAGAATATTCCATCAGTCATAAAAGTTAATGACACCATTAAGGAAATTCTTTTGCTGTCTGGCTTTGATAAAATCCTAAATATAGAATAGAAAAGTTAAAGAATTATCTTTAACTTTTTTGATTGTATACTCCTTTTTTAAATCCAAAACTTCACTGACTTTGATGTTGCCCTGCAAAAAGGGTTTCCAATATATTTATAACTTCTCTTTTTCTTTCATCTTTAATAAATAAAAATTAAAGCAGCTTAAAATAATATAATTATAAAAAAATTAAAATTATCGAAAATAATTTGTTCAAATGGTGTTTGGATTACACCATGTTGCGTTGGTGTAATTACAATAGTTGGAATAATCATTTGTTCCAAATATTTAAACAAAAAATCTCATGGCAAATATCATGAGGTTTTATACGAATTGTTCGTATTTTTTTCAAAATAATTACCTAATTAATTAAATTTTGCTAGTAATGTTTCCAATACTATTCTCTTTTTTTAAGAAATTTTTTTGTAAAAATTCTTTTGCTTTTGTAAAATTGCTTTAAATTAATAATATTGTATTGATTTAAAACAAAAAGCTTATAAAATTTGTAATTAAATATAATATTGAATTAAATTTTTTAAAATAAAAAATAAAGGTTTTAAAATGAGAAATTATTCTATTGAAGAGCAATTGAAATAATTAATTTCTGTGACGAATCCTTTGTGCCTATACTAAACATTTTGATGTTAAGAATATTCAATGAATCGGAGATTTTGGTTTAATCTTTGAAACATTCTTACATAATCCACTAATGGGATTATCAAACAAGATTAAGATTATATATAATGAAAAATACATTATGATATAATATATAATGAAAAATTAATTATATAATTAAAACTACATTATGTTACAATACATAATGCAAATTACATTACATGAGGGTGAAACATGGATGAAATTCCAAGCATTACAGATACAAATTTAACTGCAACACAATTCTACAACAGGGTGGATGAAATTAATATGCTGTCAAGTTTATTGGGAAGTACAGAATTCAATTCATCCCCCACTATACTATTAACTGGAATTAGGGGAGTAGGAAAGACAGCACTCATCAAAAAAATCAAAAATAAATTTGATAAGGAATATCTGGTAGTAGATATTGATTTGTCAAGAAGTAATGCATACCAACAAAAAAAGCTAAGTCGAGGCAGCATAATCAAAATCATCTATGACGCAATAATAAAA
>CAJGDA010000085.1 GCA_904501935.1 uncultured Methanobrevibacter sp.
ATGTATGCACTCATGTCCACTGTAACGGAGTATGCTACTTCCATGGGTTCAACAGCCACTATTGCAGGATTAGTGTCTGGAATATATGTATTTGGAGGGCTTTGTTCCAGAATTTATTCCGGTGATGCCCTTGAAAGAATTGGTTGGAAGAAGATTGCATTAATATTTATGGGCATTCACTTTCTGGCTTGTCTCTTATATTTTCTTGTAAACAATGTTACAACATTGATAATTATCAGATTCATTCACGGGGTTGGATTTGGAGCCTCAGCAAATGCAATTGTAACTATCGCTTCTGCAATTCTACCTCAAAAGCGTTTTGGCGAAGCATTCGGATACTTTATGCTTGGAACAACATTGGCTGTTGGTCTAGGCCCTTACATTGGGGGCTTTGCATATGACAATGCGGGTTCTACAGGATGCTTCTTATTAGCTGCTGTATTTTCAGCAATTGCATTAGTTTGCATGTGCTTCATTGATGTAAGCCATCAGGATCCTGCAAACAATCCATCTGATACTAAAAAAAATTCATATTCAGGCATTGAAAGAATTTTAGAGTTCAAAGCCATTCCTGTTTCATTATTCACCGCTCTTACAAGCCTAGGTTATGTCTCCCTATTATCTTTTTACAGGCTTTATGCAGTTGAAGTCAGTTTGACTGGCATATTCTCATGGTTTTTTATTATTTACTCAATCTGCCTGGTTTTATCAAGGCCGATTGCAGGCAGAATCCAAGACAGAGGAGGAGATTTAATTGTCTGTGTAGTGGGTATTGTTGCACAAAGCATTGGGCTTTTGCTAATTGCTTTAATCCCGTCTACACTCACAGTCATCTTGTGTGCAATAGGCGCCGCTTTAGGATTCGGTACACTTAACTCTGCTTGCACTACAATCATTACAAGAAACTCTACTCAGGAACGTCGTTCCTATGCGCTTTCAACATTTTTCATATTCTGTGATGCAACAATGGGTTTTGGACCTGCATTATTAGGTTGTTTTGTATCTGCAAGCACAGGTTATGCTCCTTTGTATTTCATATCCTCAATAATAACAATATTGGCACTGCCGATTTGTTTATACGCTTTGAGAAATTAGAAAATAGTATTAACTTTATTTTATAGACTATTTTCATGAATGATTTATTCAAGTATTTCAATAAGTTTGAAAAAAACGATCCTGAATTTTATGAAATCTTTAAGAATTTTGCTTATGGAGAAGTCTTTGAATATTCCACATTGACTGAAAAGGAATCTATTTTGGTTACTTTAGCCTGTCTGATTTCATGTCAATCACCGAAAGCATTTAAAAAGATTTTGAGAGCCGCCTTAGATATAAACATCACACCTGTTGAGGTAAAGGAATTATTGTACCAGTCCGTTCCATATGTCGGCTTTGCAAGAGCCCACAACTTCTTCGGTGTTGTAACTAAAGTTTTTGATAAGAAAGGAATAGAGTATCCTTTGGAGCCACAATCAAATACAAATCCTGAAAATAGGCATGAAAAAGGTCGTGAACTTCAAGATAAGTATTTTGGGGCTGAAATGATTCAAATGATGAATGATAATACTCCTGATGGTCAAAAACATTTCAACAAATTTCTGGAAGGATTCTGTTTCGGCGATTTCTACACCCGAAATGGTTTAAATGACTCTCAAAGGGAACTGATTACATTTGTTTTCATTGCTTCTTTAGGGGGCTGTGAAAATCAATTGAGAGGTCATGTTCAAGGCAATTTAACTGTCGGAAATGACAAAGAAAAATTAATCTCAGCAATTACCGTAATAATGCCTTACATAGGTTTTCCAAGGACTTTAAACGCATTGGCGATAGTCAACGAAATTTGCGATTAAAAAAAGAAGAGTATTAATGTTTTTTAACATTAATATTTAAATTCATAGGATTCTTCGATAGCGAACATGTTTCTGAATTCGGCTGTTGCATCATTGAGGAAGAATACTCCCATTTCCCAGTTGTTTGCTTTGTATGCTTCAGCTATTTCAGGCATCAATTCGAATGCTTTTTCAACAACTGCATCATTTCCAGTTAAGTCAGCAGTTCCGTAGTATCTTAAAAAGTGTTCATCATCCCATGCAGCTATTTCCACATTTGGATTTGCTTCCATCTGTTTGTAAACCTCTTTATGTTTTCCAACTCCAAAGTAAATTTTATCTTCAAATAATAAATGGAAACCTAATGGTCTTACTTTTGGTTTGTCTTCGTTTACAGTTGCAAGGTAAAATACTTGGGCTTTTGTTAAAAGTTCGTCTACTTTTTGTATATCTGACATTTTTACACCTCTAGTTCTATATTAAATTCAATTTAATATTTCTATTTTTTTATTTTCAGCAGACATATATTTTTTTTAAATTTTTTAAGCTTTTGTTGGTCAGTGAAATATGCATGCATCTAAATAGTAGTTCATAAAGAATATTACATAATACCTTTTAAGGTGAAATTATGAATGAAAAAGAGTATGATGAGCAATTAACAAAAGCGGCTAATTTTCATGGTCACCTTTGTGGCGGAATAGCTATTGGAACAAAATTGGCCATGTATGGTCTTGAATTGCTTGGAATGGAGTTAAATAAAAAACACAAGAATTTAATTGTGTTCTTGGAAATTGACAGGTGCATGTCTGATGCTGTTCAATCAGTTACAGGATGTTCAATGGGTAAAAGAACACTTAAACAGATGTATTACGGTAAGTTTGCAGCTACATTTTATAATACTGATACTGGTGAAGCTTTAAGAATCACCGATGCCGATGCAAATAATAAATTCAAAGAGAAAGAAACAAAGGATGAAATGATTGCTCGATTTAGAAACACTCCTCCAGAAGAATTGTTCAAAGTAGATAAAGTTAAGATTGAATTATCTAAGGGGGACATGCCGGGCAAACCTTACACATCTGTATTCTGCTCCGTTTGCGGTGAAAAAGTATCTGATGGTCGTCATGTTCTTAGAGGTGGAAAGCCTGTTTGTATTTCCTGTGCTGAAGAATCATATTATGAGATAATTGAAGATTAATCTTAAAACTTTAGTTTTTATCATGTCTATCTAACTTCAAAATCAAAATGAGATATTTTTAGATAGGTATGCATTTAATCAATAATGATTTCTTTTTTAAAATTTGAAACAGTCTTTTTCGTGATTGTCAATAATCCCAATTGATTCGAGATAGGAATATATTATTGTGGGGCCTACAAATGTCATCCCGCGTTTCTTTAAATCTTTAGAAATGGCTGAGGATAATTCAGATTCAGTTTTAAATTCTGCTTTGATAACTTTGCCATTGGTAAATCCCCAGATATATTCATCAAAGCTTCCAAATTCCTTTTGAATTTCAATGAATATTTTCGCGTTATTAATTGCAGAATTGATTTTGCCTTTATGGCGGATAATCCCTTCATTCAATCGTAATTCTTCAACTTTATCTTCACCATATTCCGCTATTTTTTCATAATCGAAGTTATCAAAAGCTTTTTTGAAGTTTTCTCTCTTTTTAAGAATTGTAATCCAGGAAAGCCCTGCCTGAAATGACTCCAACACCAACATTTCAAACAATTCAAGATCCTCATGGGTAGGAACTCCCCATTCTTCATCATGGTATCTGACATATACTTCATCATCAGTTACCCAACTGCATCGTTTAATAGTCATAGAAATTATTATTAAAAGCTTTATTTAAATATATTTTTATAGACTATTATTCGATTAAAGGGAATTTTGATTACAAACATACTCACATTATATTCATGTTAATGAATTACCGGGATTATGTTTGATGCTGTTTTATAGGATAGAGGTTATTAGTACAAATTAATTTTAAAGAGGGAAATTATGTCTAAATTGGGTATGGGTATGATGAGACTTCCGCTTTTGGATGAAAATGATTTTACAAATATTGATTATGAGCAGGTTAATCAAATGGTGGATGCGTACATGGATGCGGGATTCAACCATTTCGATACAGCATATGTTTATCATGAAGGTGCAGGTGAAGATGCATTTAAAAAATGCGTCGTTGAAAGATATCCTCGTGAATCATTTAAAATTGCAACAAAACTGCCATTGTTTGTAATTACTGAAGAATCACAACTGGAACCGATTTTTGCACAACAACTCAAGAATTGCGGTGTCGAGTACTTTGATTATTATATGCTGCATAATGTGAGCGGATTTACTGAAACCGCTTGGAAAAATGTGGATTTATATTCATTTATCCAGAAGAAAAAAGAAGAGGGTTTCATAAAACATATTGGATTGTCCACTCATGGGGATGCAGAATTCCTAGAAGAAATCTTATTCGAACATCCGGAATTGGAATTTGTTTTGCTTCAGATTAATTATATCGATTGGGAAGATGAAGGAATTGAATCTAGGAAATGTTTTGAAGTTGCAAGAAAATATGGTAAGCAAGTAATGATTATGGAGCCATATAAAGGCGGATTTTTAGCTGATGTTCCTGAAGAAGCTGAAAAAATCATGAAGGAATATAATCCTGATAGGTCAGTGGTTTCCTGGGCGATGCGATTTGTCGCTAATTTGGATGCTTGTGTTGTTCTGACTGGTGCAAGTAATCTGGAACAGCTTGAAGATAATATTAATGAATTTAAAAATGCAGACCCATTAAATGATGATGAATATGAAATTTTAGATAAGGTTTCAGAAATCATCAACAGCAACATTACTGTGGACTGTACAAAATGCAGATATTGTGTTGATACATGTTCTGAAGAGATTGATATTGCTAAAATATTTGATTTATACAATAAACATAAAATGCTCGAACAAGATGATTGGACACAATTCGGAAATGCATATTTGAATTATTCAAAGCTTCCGGATGTAGGAATTGCATCTGACTGCATAGAATGTGAAAACTGTATAGAGGAATGTCCTCAACAGATTAATATTCCTGAAGTATTGAAAGATGTTGCAAAGACATTTGAAACTGAAATCTATGGTTTTACACAATAGAAAATTTCATTTTTTTGAATAAAGCAAGTTTTAATAATAATTACGAATAAATTTATAAATAGTTAATTTTATCGAGGATTAGATTATGATACCTGGTATGAACAAAAAACAAATGAAACAAATGGAAAGACAAATGAAAAAGATGGGCATGAAAATGGAAGAGCTTGAAGGTGTCCGTGAAGTCATTATCCGTTTTGATGAAAAAGAATTGATTATAGACAATCCTAGCGTAAGTTTAATGAATGTGATGGGTCAGGAAACTTACCAAGTTGACGGTAAAGCCCGTGAAGTTGAATTGGAATATGAAGTTGAAATTCCTGATGAAGATGTTGAAATGGTAGCTAATAGTGCTAATGTCTCTGAAGAGGAAGCAAGAGCTGCTCTTGAGGAATGTAAAGGAGATCTTGCAGAAGCTATCATGAAATTAAATCAATAGATAAAATGACTGTTATCGCACATATCTCAGATTTGCACTGCTCAAAAACTGATTTTGACGAAGAAGTTTTTATGAAAGCGGTAAGTGAGATTAACTACTTAAACCCAGACATGATTGTTTTAACTGGGGATTTAACTAATAATGGTTATTATGTTGAATTTGAACAAGTAAAAAAGTATCTTGAATTGTTTGAAGCTCCGTTATTTGCTGTTCCTGGAAACAATGATGCCAGCAATTTAGGTTACCAAACCTTTGAGGATTTGATAGGTGAGAGAAGTTGGAAATTGACTATGGGAGATAAGTTCACAGTCATAGGTCTTGACAGTAGTTCTCCTGATGAAGATAGAGGCCATATTGGAAATCCTCAACACATGTGGTTGGAACATCAATTAGATGAATGCGCAATAAATGAAAATTTTTCTGTTGTTGCATTGCACCATCACGTAATTTCCATTCCTCAAACAGGTCGTGAACGCAACATTTTATCTGATGCGGGAGATATTTTAAAGACTTTAACAACACATGAAGTCGATTTAGTTTTATCAGGACATAAGCATGTTCCTCATATATGGAAAATAAATGATACAATTGTTGTCAATGCAGGTTCACTATGCTCTACTAAGCTTAGAGGAAAAATTAAGAATTCTTATAATGTGTATAACATTACAGATGATGAAATACAAATTTTTCTCAATAATATTGGTGGAGAGAAATTTTTATTTGGAAAATACCCAAGAAATATAATATAAATTAAAAATTTAAATAATAAGAATGCAAAAATATTTATACTGATTTAACTAATTATCTATGTTGATATAATTATTTTAGGTGATATTATGAAAGTGGTAGTAGATGCCTCCAATATAGCTTATCATGTTAAAAATGAAAATGGACAACCCCAAATGTCTAATATTCTTGCTGCTGTTAAAGCATTAGAAGAAAGTGAGGATGAATTCGTAATAATTGCCGATGCATCACTTCGTCATGAAATTGACGATAAAGAAACATTTTTAAAATTGCTGGAAAGTGAAAATGTTGAGGAAGTTCCAGCAGGTAATGATGCAGATCATTTTATTTTAGATATTGCTACTCGTGAAAAAGCTAGAGTATTATCTAATGATAAATTTAGAGATTATGCTGCCGAATTTAGGAATATATCTTCCATGAGAATTCCATTTGTGATTGAAAATGGCAGGCTTACATTTGGAAAACCAAGAAAACCTAAAAAGGATAAAAATATTCTCCAACATATCTGTGATGAAATTATAAAAGAGTTAACCTTTAAAAAATGGGAAATTTACACAGGAAAAGAAGGTTTGGAGATTTCTCCTTTAAATATTGCTAAACAAGCTATTATTCGTATTGATAATGAAAATAATGCGGAATCAAAACTTGAAAGCATCTTTTCTAAAATTCCAATGTTTAACAAAATTGTAGAGATGGTTGATGATGTTGGAATAGCA
>CAJGDA010000086.1 GCA_904501935.1 uncultured Methanobrevibacter sp.
GGAAAACACTCTTTTGAATCTATTGCAAAAATAAGAGAAACAACACAATTGTTTTTGGATGTATATTCCAATAATAATGATGTTTATGTCCATCCCCTAAAAGTGTGGAACAGATATTCTCAGACAATGTTTCTAGGCCATAAGTATGACCCTGAAACAGGCAGTGTAACAACATTAACTGATGGTTTGGAAGTCTCTAAATTTTATCAAGTAATCAATTCCGCATCCGCTTATAATAATGAGCAAAGTACTGACAGTTGGGAGAGATTCTTCACCGCCACAGAACTTCTGCGCCAGAATGGGGTTGATGTGTCTGACAGATGCGATTTGATGTGCTCTATGATGATGGCCAAAGACGATAAGGTGGCTGAAAAAATCAAGCAGTACTTTGACTATGAAGACTACATTAACATTTACAACCGTTTGGTTGGAAGTGGAATGATTGGTGGAAAAGCCTGCGGTATGCTTTTGGCTCGTAAAATAATTGAAAAAGATCGTCCGGATTTATATGCCAATTTTGAACCTGACGATTCGTTTTATATAGGTTCTGACCTGTTTTATACATACATTGTTTTCAATGATTTGTGGAATATTCGCGTAAAACAAAGAACTAAGGAAGGATACTATGAAGCGGGCCGTGAATTGGAAGAAGGTTTGAAAAATGGAGTATTTCCAGAAGACATTAAAAACGAATTCAGACGAGTTCTGGATTACTTTGGCCAAAGTCCAATCATCGTTCGTTCAAGTAGTCTTTTAGAGGACGGATTTGGAAATGCATTTGCTGGAAAATATGAATCTGTATTTTGTGTAAATCAAGGTTCACTTGAAGATAGGCTCAATGCTTTTGAAGAAGCTGTTAAGACTGTCTATGCAAGTACAATGAACATTTCAGCTTTGGAATACCGTTCATTAAATGATTTGGATGACTGTGATGAACAGATGGGGCTTTTGGTTCAAAGGGTTTCAGGATCATATTATGAGGACTATTTCTTCCCAACCATTGCGGGTGTTGGTTTTTCATACAGCCCATACTCTCCACAGCCTGACATGGGGCATAATGGAGGAATGCTTAGGCTTGTAATGGGTCTTGGTACAAAAGCAGTAGACAGGACTCAAAACGATTATCCGAGAATTATAAACCTTGACAGGCCTCATGCAATAGACCACCCTGATGTTGCTGAACGCCATAGATATTCCCAACATTCATTAGATGTTTTGGACTTAAAAGAAATTGCCCTTCATGAAATTCCAGTTGAAGAGGGTTTGGAAGTGCTTCCAAGATATGCTAAGCGACCTGTAATTGAGCATGATACTGAAGCTGAGAGATTATATAGAGAAAGGGGAAAAAGAAGAGAAATTGTCTTTGTAAATTGTAATGGTATTGTAAACAATGACAAGTTTATATTCATGATGAAAGAGCTGCTTAAGACTCTTGAAACCGCTTATGACTATCCTGTCGATGTCGAGTATACTGTAAACATTGGTGCTGATAATTCATTTGTTGTTAATTTGCTTCAATGCAGGCCTCTTCAGATTTCAACAACAAAAGAGGAAATTGAAATTCCTGAAGATGTAGGTGAAACTTATTTCCATATTAAAAATGCATCAATGGGAAGATCAAGAAAAGAAAAGATAGATACACTTGTTTATGTTGATTCTCACAAGTATTATGAATATCCTTATGCTAAAAAAAGCTTAATTGCAAGGATTATAGGTGAAATCAATACCTACTGCAAAGAAAATGATAAAACATCAATGCTGATTGTTCCTGGAAGAATTGGAACTTCATCCCCGGAACTTGGAATTCCTGTTGTGTTTGCTGAAATTAGTCAATTTAGGGCCATCTTGGAAGAATCTTACAGTAAAGTGGGTTATGTTCCGGAATTGTCTTTTGGAAGCCATATGTTCCAAGACCTGGTTGAAGCGGATATTTATTATGGAGCCATTTTTGAGAATGATAAACGATTGGTATTTAATAAAGATCTAATTAAAGATTTACCAAATAAACTGAATGATATCAGTTCGGAATTGGATGATGAACTGTATGATATGATTCATGTTGTTGACTTTGATGATAAAAATCTTGAATTCTATCATGACATGAGAAAGGATGAATCTAAATGTATTTTAAATTGAAGATACAATATATAATAAAGGTGTATGTTTATGAGAATTAAAGATGAATTATTTGGTAAAGAGGTTCTCGATGCAGAAATCCAAATCGTAGGTAAAGTGAGTGATGTTATTTTTGATAAGGCATCTTTTGAAATAACAGATTTAGTAATTAAAAAATCTGGATTTTCAGAACAAATCAAAGCTAGTGAAAACATTGTTCCTATGGAGCTTGTAAAGGTTATTGGGGATAAGGTTTTACTTAAAGGTGAAGATGATATCTAATTGATTTATATGGTTTCTAAAGAGTATCTAATTGATTTATTAAAAGAAAATGAAGTGTTTCTTGAAGGAGATTTCACTTTATCCTCTGGAAAGAAAAGTAACTATTATATTAATATGAAAAAGGCCATTACTGAGCCTGAAATCTTATCAACAATTTCCAAATTGATTACTGAAAAAATCAATGTTGAAGAGATTGATAAGGTTGCAGGTCCTGCTTTAGGAGCAGTTCCAATAGCTACGGCTGTTTCTTTAGAGTCAAAAATACCTTTATTGATGATTCGTAAAGAAAAAAAAGGTTATGGTACTTCTAAACTCATTGAAGGCGAACTTAACGAAGGAGACAATGTTATCGTTGTTGAAGATGTTTCAACAACCGGCGGTTCTCTTTTAAAAGCAATCAAAGCAATCCAAGAAAATGGAGGCAATGTAAAAAGAGCTTTTGTTGTTGTTGATAGGCAAGAAGGCGCATTAGATGAGTTTAAAAAAGAAGGTATTACGCTAGAACCTTTAATTACTGTTGATGAATTTTTTGATTAAAAAAATAAAAAAAGAATGATGAAAAATTAATTTCATCATTTTTTCACATGATGGACAAAATGAGGAAGTTCATCGATTATTATGCTAAATGCAGTTTTTACAGCATTTGGTGAACCAGGCATAGAAAATATAACTGTTTTTTTATATATTCCAGCGGTAGCTCTTGAAAGCAATGCCGCTGCACCTATTTCCTCATAGGATTTTGCCCTAAATATTTCTCCAAATCCGTCAAGCCTTTTTTCGAAAAGTGATTCGACAGTTTCAACTGTAATGTCACGGACATCAAGTCCTGTTCCTCCAGTTGTTAAAATAACATCAATATTTTCAGATATCATACTTTCAATAGCATTGATCAAATCTTCTTTTTCATCAGGAATCAAACTTCTTGATTTTAATGTATATCTGGCTTCAATTTCTTCTGCCATATATTGGCCTGATAAATCCGCTTTTTTTGATTTTCTACTATCACTTAAAGTGATAATTCCACAAGTAATATCCTTTGATGATTGTTTTTGATGTTCACTAGCTGTTTCACTTTTCATTTTTCCACCTTATATTTTAATTTCGAGAAATTTCTTAATTAGATTATATTCATCTAGGCAATTAAATAATTTATTGCTTGGATAGTATAGATAGCAGTTTTCAAGTTTTTCCTTTTCCACATATTTATGTTCATGAATGATGTTGATATGGTGTGTTATTGTCTTGTAGTCTAAATTCAATAATTTAGATAGCTCGTTTGCATTATATGGTTTAGATAATAATTTATCTATTATTAGTATTGTTGTTTTTCCACCTTTTCTTCCAATTAATAAATTTGAAAGTTCCCGATTGTTTGTCTCATAAATTTTTTTAGAAATTAACTGAGTATCTTCTTCCATTTTTAGACCTCTACTTTTTATTTAATCAGAAAAAAATTTAAACAGATTCAACGCCCATTGCATTGCATCTTTGTCTTTCCCAATCAATATTTCCGAATCGTCATAAAGGCCATCTTTAAAAAATAAAGTCAATGACATAAATTTGTTGGAACATGTTAAAAATAATTTTAAATCTTTTTCAATGCATTTAACTTTCACTTTACTGTTTTTAAGCAATGCATTTTTTAAATCGGTGTTTTGCTTCATTGATTTAAAAATTTTTTTATTAACAATAAGTTCTAAATTATTCAACTTGTTTTCATCCAAAAGGTTAATAATGTGTTTGAAATGATTTTCTGAGTAGATTGGCAATATTATTTTTAATTCTGTAGATTTTGAAAGTAAATCTATGTATTTGTTGAACGCATTTGACAGATTACTAGTTGTTGAATTTTCATACTCAGCATCCTTTAAGAGATATATGTTCTTTATCATGTCATCAGGAATATCGCTTAAATCATGATTATTCCAAAATTTTTTACTTTTGTTTATTGAATACCAATTCTCTATTAGTTTAATCATGTTTGTTGTTAATAGATATCCGTTTGATGTTAATTCATAATATTTTTGAGATTTTCTAATGAGATTGATTGTTTCTAATTCTTTAAGTCCATGCAATATTGTTGCTGAAGGTTTTTTCAGTTCAGTTCTCAATTCTTCTAGATTTTTAGAACTTTCATAAACTGTTAAAAGCAATTTTGTTCTCATACTTGATGTTAATATATATTTGACGTTTTTAAACTCATCATTAAGTTCTTCTTTGGTTTGAATTTCAGTCATTTTATCACTTCACATTTAATGTTTCTAAATAGATTTTCAGCCCATTCTTGTGACTTTTCAGTTTCAGAGATTAGGATCCTGTTTTGGTCAAAGCTATCATCATTTTTGAATAATCCTAGACTCATGCTTCTATCGGATATTGTCAAATATATTTTCAAATCGTTATCTACAGGATATATGTTTAAATTTTTAGTTCTTGAAGCATTTTTCCTGGTTTTTAAATCAATCTGAGATATGATTGCCTGATAAATGCCTTTTGGAATAATTAATTCGACATAGCCTTCATTGTTCAAGATGTTTTCAATCAATTGAGGATATTCTGGGTGTAGGTATGGAAATATTGCTTTTAAGGATTTTGATTTAATTAATTGCTTTTTTACAGTATTATGGGTTTTGTATATGTCCAGAGGTGTTGTTTCAATCAATTCTGAATCTTTTAAATCAGTAATGTTTTTTAAGGAATCCATGCTTAATTGATTTAGGTCATGTTTATCCCAAAACCCATCATAATCTCTTATCAAGTCAACGCTATTCTTAAAATCCATCAAGGTTTTAAAATAAATTTCACTTATTGGATTTAGGTGGTATTTTTTGCTGATTTTTTTAATGTGGTCGTTCTGTTCTAATTTGGCTATGTTGCTTGAAACGGAGCTATATGTGATGTTGGTTTTTTTAACCAGTCCGCGCACATTGTTTGGTTGGACATATAGTTCACTTAAAATTTTCAATCTGATTTCTGATTTTGCAAGAAATTTGATATCCTTATTTATTTCATTGTGAAAGTTCATTTCATTTCCTCCAATTTTAATATAATATCAAATTTTTTCATCAAAATTTAAATAGATTTTTCCAAAGGTTATCCAATCTTATTCAATAGGTATTCCAAGGATTTTCCATTCGTATTCCAATCATTATCCCATATATTCCCAAAGATTTCCAAAAACTTTTTTTAAATAACTAAAATTTATTAATTTAAAAAATTTAATATATCAACATGGAAATTTGTTATGTTTTGGATGCATCAGCTTTCATCAACGGTTTCAAAATTAATTCCAATAACAATTTCACAGTTCCTGAAATCACTGAGGAAATTAAAGATTTTGAATCTAGACTAATGTTTGACATGGCAATTGATGAAGGCAAATTAGTCATACAGGATGTACCATTTGAGTATACATCTTGTGTAAATAATATTATTTCTGAATCTGGTGATATTTTAAGGTTATCCATTCCTGATAAAAAACTAATTTCACTTGCATATATGATGTCTCAAGAAGGAAAGGATGTTATGGTAATCAGTGACGATTATACAATTCAAAATACTTTGAAAATCATGAAGATTCCCTATTCAGGCATTATAACCGAAGGCATTAAAGAAGTTTACAATTGGAAAAAGGTTTGTGAAGGCTGCAAAAAAGAATATGGTGAAGATTATCCTTTTGATGATTGTGAAATCTGCGGGTCTAAAATATTTAAAAAGAGAATTAGGGTGAACAAATGAGAATTGGTATTGTTGTTCATGGTCCAAACATTATTGATTCAGGATATGCTTTAAAATTAATAGAGCTGCTTGAGGATTATGGTGAAGTCAAAGCAAGACTTGGAGGGACAATGGGCAGAACTGCAGTAATTGATGCCAGTTTGGAAAACATAATTGACATTACGAAAAAATTGGTTCCAAGCGACTCTTTAAAGATATTTCATGATGACAATGTTGATTTGATATTTTTGCTTAATTACGGAAAATCTGATGTTACAGGTCAAGTGTTCGGTTATAAAGTTTATAATCATTATGCTGATAAAATTGCCGACAATAACATTCCGGTAATTCAAATTGAAAGACCGGGCGAAGATGATGGAAGCGTTATTGGCTGGAATAATGATTTGGACATTGTTAAAGAATTATCCGAAAGATTAAATTTGGCCATTGTAACGCCTCAGGAGATTTATGATAATCATATTAGGCAGGATAATCCTGGCATTAATCAAAGAATCGTTCATGGGGTAAGTCCTGGTGAAAACATTATGGTTAACAGTGTTGTTATTGGGAAAACTAACTCCGATAAGCTCATATTGATAGCTGAAGACAACCATATTGTTGATATTGTTGGTGGTGAGCTAAAAGCCCACGGCGTTGA
>CAJGDA010000087.1 GCA_904501935.1 uncultured Methanobrevibacter sp.
CTATACTCCGCATTCAATTCAAATAGCTTTCCATTTTTGGATGGAATATTAATGTATTTTTTAACTTGAGGACCGTTATAAACAATGTCTTTTTCTGCATCGGTTAAATCTTTAAATGGAACATCTGTCCTAACTCCAAGTTCTCCTGCAACATGATACATCCAGGAAATACCAAACTGATTCCATGCGGCAACCGCACCTTCCTCTAAAGTTTTTGTATCATCAAGAACCAATTTGGATTCATCAACATCACGGATAAAACCTGTTCCGCTGCAGGTTGGACATGCACCATCTGAGTTGAATGCATACTCTTCAGCCCCCAAACCATAAAATTCTTCACCACAAACCGGGCATTTGATAGGCATTTCACGAGCCACGTTTAATGTCGGCTCCTGCATGTGACCATTCGGACAAAAGTAATTTCCACATCTCGAATATAACAATCTAAGCGAGTTTAAAAGTTCAGTTGAAGTTCCAAAAGTTGACCTTATATTGGGAACATTAGGGCGCTGGTGAAGTGCAAGAGCCGCAGGAACATATTGAATTGAATCAACCTGAGTTTTTTGAGATTGTAAAATTCTGCGACGGGTATAAGTTGATAAAGCATCTAAATATCTGCGAGAACCTTCAGAGTATAATACTCCAAGAGCAAGTGATGATTTGCCACTTCCAGATACTCCGCTGATGGCAACAATTTTACCTAATGGAATATCAACATCAATATTTTTTAAATTGTGAACTTTTGCACCACGAACAATTATCATATCCTTATACATGATATAATATATTTAAAAATAATCAAATAAAATTAATTAAAAAAAAAAGAATTATGATATAAGAAAAAAGTATTCGAATTTGTTGTTAATTAAAGTTTTTTATGAGCTGAATTACTCATTTTTATTCTTTAATTAATTCTTCAACAATTACTGTTGCCGACTCAACCATTTTAGGGCAAAATTCAGTAAAGAGATTGTTTTTTACTGCATATTCCACACCTTCTTTGGTTTTTACGTCACAATTTAACAGTTCATTGCAGATATATGAACCATTTAAAGATTCAAATTTTTCCAAGAATTCCACACAGAGTTGATCAGTTTTAGTTTTACTTTCCACATCTCCTTTTTCAAATTGACCATATTTTAAACCTAAAACCATTAATGCGCCTGTGCATGCTCCACAAACTTCGCCTTTACGCATTCCGCTTCCAAAACATCCACCGATTTTAAGGGCTTGTTTTTCATCAAGTCCCAATTCTTTAGAAAAACTGGCAAATACTGCTTGAGCACAGTTAAATTTTGATTCAAATAACTTCAATGATTTTTCAACATGATTCATTAATATCACATCCGATTAATTGTTTTATTTATTTCTTCCTTGATTATTTTTACACATTCTTCTGCTTCATCATCCAATCTGAAGGCATCTCTTGCAGATACTTCATAATTGTCTAGAACATCATTAACTGCAATGGTTTCAGCCACATCTATTCCTTTGTTTTGAAGAATTTTATTTACACAAGCATTTGAGCATCCGTTTAAAGCAATTATTGGATGTTTTTTAAGCATTGAATTGTTTAATCCTTCGATGTCTGCCGATGTTGAGCCCATACAGATGGATATTACATTTTCATTTTCTTCTTTACAGTCCCCTACTGCAACCCGTGACACCAAACCGTTTGGACTCATGCCGTTGCAGGATGCCAATGCAATTTTATCTCTCATTATTATCACCTGATTAATTCAAATAGTGTTTCTAAAGTTTCAATAATTTCTTCATTTGCTAGTTTATAGTATATCCATTTTCCCTGTTTGCGACCATTGATAATTCCTTCTTTTTTCATCATGTTTAAATGGTGAGAAATTGTGGATTGGGACTTGTCAAAGGCGTCCAATATCTCACAGACACATAACTCTCCATTTTTTAAAAGATAAATAATTTTCAGCCTTGTGGGATCCGCTATAGATTTCAATATTGAAGAATTAACCTCCAATTTTTCATCAGAGGGTACCTTAACCAATAATTTTTCGCTAGAACAATTTCCTTCACAACAAACATTTTTCTTTGAATTCATAAATATATTTTTACATATTGATATATTTAAATATATCGATATATTAAAAAATCAAAAAAAAGAAATTTTAATTTTATTGCAATCTATTTGCATTAAAATTCCAATTTTGTGAAATTTGTTTTTGGAAACTAAATACCACTTGAAAAGTATCCTTTGCAAAAAAAGAATAAAAACTTAAGTAATATTATAATATACTACTTTTAATATAATTTTATACATGTTAGAATTAGATGACCTGTTAAGAATTTTTAATGAAGGATTAGAATTGGAAATGGATGAAGATGCCGCTGAAGCATGTAACTACTACTCTCAGGAAGCGCAAAAAATCACCTGTAAACTGAATTATGAATATCATGACTTTGATGAAATTAGACAACTGTTTTCCAAACTAATAAATAAGGAAGTCAGTGATGATTTCAGGATTTTCCCACCATTCACAACTGATTTTGGAAAAAACATTCACATTGGAAAAAATGTTTTCATCAATTCCGGCTGCAGATTCCAGGATCAGGGAGGAATTTACATTGGGGATAATGTTTTAATTGGCCATAATGTTGTCCTGGCTACTTTAAATCATAATGAAAATCCTAAAATGAGAGGTAATTTAATCCCATCACCTGTCCACATCGGCAATGATGTTTGGATTGGTTCCAATGTTACAGTAATTCCTGGCGTCACTATTGGTCATGGGGCGATTATCGCAGCAGGAGCTGTTGTCACAAAAGATGTTGCAAAAAACACAGTCGTCGGAGGAGTTCCAGCACGATACATTAGAGATGTAAAACTTTGAACTTGTTTTCATATTCAAAATAGAAAAAAAGAGAGATAATATGTTATTTATTAAAAAAACTTCCATAATACTTATTATTTTAAGTTTTTTGCTTTTATCAGGAGTTAATGCTCAAAATGACAATAATATAATAAAACTTAAAGTTAATGACTATATTTTTGACGTTGAATTGGAAAATAATTCTGCAGCAAAAGAGCTAGTAAAAAAATTAGAAACCGGCAATGTTAGTGTCAATGCAACAGACTACGGCAATTTTGAAAAAGTTGGAAATTTAGGTTTTTCACTACCTGCTAATGATGAAAATATAAACACTGAGCCAGGAGATATTGTATTATACCAGGAAAACCAAATATCTGTATTTTATGACTCCCATTCATGGAGTTATACAAAATTAGGCAAAATACAAAATGCTAGTAATTTAAAAGAGATTTTAGGTTCAGGCGACACCACATTAGAATTCTGTTTAGGATAATTTTTAAGAAAAAATTTATCCTTTTTTTTAAATTAAAAATGATAATATGAATGAAAAATATATGTCAACCAACAGACTAGAAGCGTTTTATGATGCGATTATTGCAATTATCGTGACAATCCCTGTTTTGGAATTGCCCCAACCTGCTACAGCATTACTCCATCTATTTTAACACTTAAAACTTATTATTTTGCTTATTTGATAAGTTTTTTAGTCTGCACCAACTTTTGTGCAAATCCATGACTTAAAAGAAGTTATAATTAGCACAACTCGATCATGAATGTTCGCACAATCATCTCCAAAACATATAGTTAATAATTATTTTAAATTTCAAGCCATGTTTAATTAATAACTGATTTACCAGTTTTAATTTTACGAATCATAATTGACATTATTTTTTTATAATTTTCAAAAATTAAACCTTAGGGTTAATATTATTTAATGACCTTTTTTATCATTAATTTGATTAAATTTATTTATTGAAAGTTCCCCTAAGGTATTTTTAATATATGGTGTTTTTTAATCATTATTTTCAAATTTAAGTATACAAGTATAAATATCAATTTTAACAGACTCATATTAGTAAATTATAATATGGTGGAAAGATATCATGTTGGAAGAATATTTGCCATTTATGTGGCTGATAATTTTTGGAAATATTGAAAACCTGATTCTGGCATCACAAGGTGTCGTTAAAGGAGCAAATCCCAAAGTACTGGGAGGTTTGAGCATAATCATTGTAATAATCTGGTTGATAATGGGTACTGTTTTGACTGAAGCTGCAATACAATATTCAAATATCATCAACTTCATCGGAGGATTTGCAATATTCATATTGGGTATTCAGGCAGTTTATGGAGCAGTGAAAAATATCAAATCAAAAGGTGGCAAATAATCATGATTGATTTAAAGGAATATGCTCAATTTTCTACTTTGCTTATTTTTGGAAACATTGAAAACCTGATTCTGGCATCACAAGGAGCCACAGCTCATGTAAATCCAGTCATACTTGGCGGTTTAAGCTTGATTGCGGTTATAATCTGGCTTTTAATCGGAACATATGGTACTAAAATGGCTATTAAATATGCGGACTACATCGAAATAATTGGTGGAGTAGCCATCATCCTTTTAGGTATTGAAGCAATGCTTGAAGGTGTTGGGATATTATAATTATTCTTAAAAATTACAGTATATAAATGAAAGCATTAAAGAACACACTTGGATACCTTTACTCCTTGTTTGTTTTGCTTCTTTTATTATATCTTTGGACACTACATTCATGAACGTTAATATTTCTTCAGTTGTTGCTGATTTGAATACAGTGTGAGTACCATCAAACTATTTCGTCATTTTATACACTCCTAACTCCAGCGTTCATGATGTTAAGCACCAAGCTTCAGGACATAGTTGGTAAAAAAAACTGTTTTTAATCGGTACTGCACTTTATGGTGTCGGTACTTTGATGCGGCATTAAGTTCTAGTGTTTTAATATTATTTTTATGATGGGCATTCTGGAGGTTATTGGTGATGCATTAATGACACCTGCCGCCGTTTCTATAACAAGTGGAACTTATCATGGTGACAAACGTACACCTCATTAAAGATTAGCATCTGACATCCTAACTGGTCTTTAGTTTCAACATTGGTGTGGCATATCATTTTTGGTATTTCATAACGTTCATCTTCTCAAGGGAACGTTCATTCATATGCTGCCAGTTTTCCGGCATCAACAACATATTCGCAATGCTTTTTGTCCAAAGCAGTTTCTACAATCTTTGATATATTTGACATTTTTCAAACATCGATAATTTTAAATGAATTTGCTCACTTTTCTTTTAAAACCCTATTAAATATTCCAGTTAATGTCTTAAATCTTTAACATAGCTTATATAAAATTTCACAACATATATGCAATGTTGTTCATTATTTTTTTAATTAGTTAAAACATATATAATAGTATTAACTATATATTATTAAATAATGGTGATTATCATGGATTTTAAGAAAATATTAGGAATTTTATTAATAATTTTGGGTATAATTTTTGCAGTTTACCCTCTGTATAGTGCACAGGCAGTGTCCTGGATTGCAGGAATATGTTTAATCGTATTCGGATTTGCTTCCATTATTGACGGATTTTCAGTATGGAGCATGATGGCCCATGTTTCACTGCTCGATATACTGTTTGGAATTTTTGCAATACTACTGGGAATATTATTCATATATAAAATAGATGCATTGTCTTTCCTTGTTGCATATCAGTTCTACTTGATTGCATTTGTATTGATATTTGTTGGTATTTTCGGAATTTTCTTCGCATTGGATTCAATATCCAGAATAGTATCAGTACTGGTTTTAGTCCTAGGTATAGTAGCTGTTTATCTTGCTTTCACATCACTTGCACAACCTTTATATGTTGCAATCATCGTTGGAATATGTTTGATTATGGAAGGAATATTATTCCTGGCATCAGGAATTGCTGAAAGTAATTAAATTAGGGGATTAATATGGATAAGGAAACAAAGGAACGTTTAGGCGAAATCAGAGCCGCCCTAAAGAAATATGGCTTCGACAAGATTTTAGGCGAAACTGCAAAAAACAAAATACGCAGAATCGATGATGACGACGAATCGACCAGTCTTTTATTGGATGATGAGATTCCTGTTAAATTAAGACTAATGCTTCAGGAATTGGGAACCACTTTCATTAAATTAGGTCAGCTATTAAGTACAAGGCCTGACATTGTCGGAGAAGATATAGCAAATGAATTAGCTAACCTGCAGGATGACAATCCAGCAATAACATATGAACAGGTAAAAGCAATAGTTGAAAGGGAACTCAATGGCAATATCGATGAATTATTTGAAGATTTCAATCATGAAGAATTGGCAACCGCATCCATCGGCCAGGTTCATGAAGCAAAATTAATCACAGGTGAACGTGTTGCAGTCAAAATCCAAAAGGAAGGCATTGCTGATAAGATTGACCTTGATTTAAGGATAATGAAATATATCGCCGATCGTGCAGATAAATGGAACTCAGATTTAAGGAAAATAAACTTGCCTGGAATTATGGAAGAATTTGACCGTTCCATTCACAAGGAAATTGACTACAACAATGAATTCATGAATATGCAACGCATTGAAACAAATTTCATGGAAAATCCGCAAATTCATATTCCAGCAACCTATCCAAAATATTGTACCTCAAAAGTCCTGACAATGGAATTCATTGAAGGTACAAAGCTGAATGACGTTTATGCAAGTACCGGCGATGAATTTGACAAAAAGCTTTTGGCAAAAAATGTCCTTGA
>CAJGDA010000088.1 GCA_904501935.1 uncultured Methanobrevibacter sp.
ATTTCTAAGTGGAATTGTGTAAACTCTTTCCATAATAACCCCTCATTATAATTTAAGACTGTTTCTTCTCCAATGTCTAGGTTTTGGTCTGTATCTAAGTTTACGGTTAGTTTTAGCATAAGCCCAGATTGGAATTCTCCTGTTTTGTTTGTTTGCTTTTGCCATTCTTAATTTTTTAGCTAATGGTTTATTTCTACTCATTTTCTCACCTGTAATACATATAATAATTATTTTTTATATCCGATAACACGAGTTTGATAATGTTCAGGGAATATGTCCAAAGAATTTCCTCCCTTTTCATCAATCAGTGTTCTTATTTCGACTTCGAAGTCTGAACTGTTGTCCTTATTTGACTTTTCATGTGAAATTTCGAACAAGCTTGAAGTTATCAGCTTAACGGATTTGTGTCCGAAACTGTCAAGGTTAATGTATTGAACATCCTTCCTGTCTTCAAGACTTCTTATTTGATTGACATTTAATTTAGGAGTTCTGTCATCTCTTCTTGTCCCGTCCGCAATAATATCATAATTCTCTGCTATTTTTTCAACAGTCTGTGCATGGATAAACTTGATTCCATCATTCGGAAATCCATCATCCATTATCATGTCACAAGTTTTATCTAAAATGTCATAATCCATTCTCAAGACATTGTGTTTGAAGCCTAATGCTTCAGCAGACTTGCTGGCTGGAATATATGAATCATAAACGCCAAAGTTTGCAGTGCATAATTCAACATCAAGGCCTAATCTCTTAAGCATTACTGCCACAAAAGATGAATCTTTGCCTCCACTATATAATACGCCAGCTTTCATTGACATTATTTCCTTGTAATCTTAATTTCTCTTTTTTGACTAGCTATCTGCCTTAATAAGACTTTAAGCTGTTCATCTGTTACTTTGCCTCTTAAACTTCCTGCCTGAGCGGATTGAATCAACTGAAGTTCAATCTGATTAACAAGTTCAGGTTTTGTTAGTTTAAGATTGGCCAATCTAGTACGAGCTTCAGGTGTCATGATTTGAGCTAACATTTGTTTTTTCTGAGCTTCAAATTGTGCCTGAGCTTCTTGCTGTTGTGCTTGAGCCATAGCTTGTTGTTGAGCTTGGTTTTGCATAGCAGCCTGTTGAGCCTGTAATTCAGCCATTCTTTTTTGACGAATTTCATCTAACTCACTCATATCAAACTCTCCCTAATAATCAAGTTAAAAATATTATTTAATGTTTTCTCCTTAATGATTTTACTAGTGAGTCCACAGCAGCACTTAAATCCTCTTTATGTAATGAAGAAAATGATTCCGCTACAGATTGGGAATGTTTACTTTCAATATCTTCTTTAAATTCATTAAATGCTTTTGATAAATGTTCACGTTCAGCATCAATTTTTGAAATAACCCCAATCAATTCTTCTTTATCGGAATCTTCAATTTTAGGATTTTCACTAATAGCTGAGCTTAATTTATCAAGCAAATGAAGATGAGAATCATCACTGGATTCACTTTGATTATCAAATTTAGCAAGATCAGGAACATCTCTGATAACTTCACCAGACATTTTATCTAAGAATGATCTTCCTGCTGGGGTAACAACTCTTCCACCTTCGACTTTTTCAACTAATCCTGCATCTTCTAATTGGTGTAATGCGGTTCTAATAATAGATCCACTACCTTTTCTAAATACTTCAGGACGTACACCACGGTCTTTTTTACCACCGTAATAAGTTCTTAAACTCATAACTCCAACAGGACCGTCCATGTATACTCTTCTGACAATAGAAGCAGTCCTTACATACCACCAATCAGCACGTTCTGGTTTTCTTTCTTTGTGAACACCAGTTTTAACAAAATGGGACCATGCAGGGGAATTGATCTTATCATTATCTTTAAATTCATCTGCGACTTTTTCAATTAATAAATCTGCAGGTACATCAAATACAGTAGTCATATTAATTCTCCAATATTTAATTTTTAAATAATTGTAGCTTAATCCACTGTAAATTTAAGACCTAAAAAAATAGGGCCTGTAACTCTAAATTTATAATGTTTAAGGCTTTTTTTTATAAATAACAGCGACATGTCCTCTAACGTCTATAAGCTTAGCTTTGGTTTGAGTGATTATTTCGTCGATGTATTTATCTTTATCTCTAGCGATATTTTTTGCAAATTTAATTTTGACAAGCTCATTAGCCTTAAGCTGACGTTTTATTTCTTCTATTACGTTTTCATTAACGCCACTTTTACCAATGTTAATTGTCATAGCGGAAAGAGCTCTATTCATCATTTCTTTTTTTGATTGACTCATATTTAGCTCTCCTTTTATTTTTTTGTTCCTTTCGATAAGGAATTTTCATTGCATGACCGCATTCACCACAAAAAATGTTAACCTCAGAGTTAACTAGCCGGACGGTGCAATTGCGACCAGGCGAGAGGAATGACTTGCATTTTTTACAATATCTTCTCTTCCATTTTTCAGGGACTTTGGTATTGTATTTTGTGGATAGCTTTAAAGCAAGCTCCACATAGCGATGAGACCTCTCAGGATGGGTGATGAATTCCATCTCAGCACGGTTAAAAAGAATATCCATTCTTTCAATCGCTATATCTATCATCCACTGTGGTCGTTTTCCTCTACTCAAAATATCCTCCCTTGTAGGATATTAATATTCATGATTGGATTAAAATGATTTGCGCAAATTAAAACAAAAACCATAGTTAAAAATTTTAACCTTAGGTTAATATGAATATTAAGAATAATTATGTTTATTACTATTTATAAAGGTTGTGGAAATTTAGAATTTTTTTGTAAAAAATAATTTTTAAAAAAAATAAATGGGTTAATAGAACCACCATAATACTTAAACAAATCCATAGCAGATTTGTAATCTTCAGAACTTAACCAATCAAATGCATCAAGATTCAAAAAGCAACATATTATATCACTAATATCCCAATTGAAATTGTAAGGTTTTAAACTATTCAAAACTTCTACCAATACTGTTATATTAGTTGCTTTTGTTTCATTTTTCAAAATTGGCCGAATGTTTAGAGAAAAATTTTTGTAAGAGTCATTTTTGAGTATTAACCCTCTGTGGTGTTTTTAGTATAATAATTTTAACGAAGTTTATTAACTTTACTAAGCTTTTCCAATACATCATCTCCCTCGGCTTTGTCATGTTCTAACATGTTCCAAATTCTATCATAATCTATTTCATCCGGAACATCCTCAATTTTTTCAAATTGATCCCAGAGAGCATCATTAACAACTTCTTCAGGAGTTCTATCAGTTAATTTAGACACAATATTCACTTTTTCTGTTACTTCCGTATTTAAACTCACCATTAGCCTAGTACCAACCTCTTTTTCTAATCCATATCGGATATATTTTTCAATCAAATCCTCAAAAGAGGATTTATTTTCTAAAAGTTTATTGTTTAAATCTTCAAGTAACTCCTCATCAATGTCAAAACTTATTTTTGTGATATTATCACAACCTCATTAAGTTATACTCAATCCAAAAGCACTTAAAGATTCAAAAAACTTTTGGATAAAACTAGCTAGTAAGTCAAAATAATATATTAATCTAATAGCATATAAGTATTTTTCAAATACACAGAATCACAAATCTGCATTTGTCAAAAAAGAATATTAAATAGAGTTATTGCATTAAAAAAGAAAAATTAAAGCGATTTATAAAAATTTATTTTAACATGAAAAATTGATGTTAAATCAACCAATCCATGAAGTCAACTTCACCTGCAGGAAACTCCCTTCTATCAAATATGACATCATCAATCAAGTCAACAATCTCATCAACTGACAATTCGCTTGCATCAATTTCTGAAATTTTATCACTGTATTCATCAAAAGCCTCAGCCGTACAAACTCCCAATGCTTCAGCTTCCAAGTTTTCACGGATTTTTGATTCAGAATAGTCACGTGCTTCAAGCCTGACTCGCAAAATGTCAGGATGAACCCTTAAAACAATGACCTTATCTGCTCCGGAGCACAAATGGGCCAAGTGCCCTTCAAAAATAGTCAATTCATCACTGTCAGAAATGATATCGGAAACCTTATCGTTTAAAGCGTCAATGTCAATGATTTTATAGCCCTTATCCTCATCAATGCCTAAAACAAAATCGTTTTCAATAGCCAAATCATTGATCTTAACCAACTTACAGTTTAATTTATCAGCCAAAACTTCACTGACAGTTGTTTTTCCGGTACATGGAGTGCCGGTTATAAAAATAGCTTTATTCATAATATCAAAAAAAAAGAAAAGAATTATTTTTTAAGAATAATTCTTAAAACATCTTCATCTTCAAGCACATGATCCGGACCTACTTTTTGACCTGGGAATTTGACGGATGTTCCCCAAATCTTAGCATGGCGGAAGTTTTTCACGAATTCCCTATGCAGTTTTCCGCATACGTCAATTACAGTAGCCCCCTTTTTGATAACTAAAGGGTCTTCCATATCCGCTTTTTTGCCCTGTGGCTTTAAGTAAATCCTAATCAAATCCAAATTATCGAATATCATATCTTTTAACTCTTCAATATTGGTTTTTTTGTCTGCAGAAATTGGAATGAACTCTGGAATGTACTTCTTAAGCTCTTCGACATACGCCTCATCTACGAGGTCCACCTTATTGAGAAGAATCAACATCGGAACATAAGCCTTGTTTCTGTCCAGAACATCAATGAACTGGTCAATTGTTACATCATCACGGAAAAGCACATCTGCATTGTGCATACCATACTCATTGATTATAGACCTGATTGTCTTTTCATCCAAATGAGTGAGCGGGCATGTTGAAGAAACCTTAACACCACCAAGCTTTTTCCTTTTAACAGTAACGTCAGGCGGTTTTTCATTAGGCCTGATACCAATATTTCTAAGTTCGTTTAAGATAACATCGATATGTTGCGGATTAAAAGTATCCAATACAACTAAGATTAAATCAGCAGTTCTAGCTACAGATAAGATTTCTTTACCTCTTCCTTTACCGCTACTTGCTCCAGTAATGATTCCAGGAATGTCAAAAACTTGAATTTTTGCATTTTTGTGTTCCATAACACCCGGAACAATATCCAATGTTGTGAATTGATAAGCTCCAACCTTACTTTCAGCATTTGTTATTTCATTCAAGAGAGTAGATTTACCAACAGAAGGAAATCCCACCAGCACAACAGTTGCATCACCGGTTTTCTTGACATGAAAACCTTGGCCCTTATGACCGCTGCTGCTTCTTTGCAGAGATTCCTCTTTTAATTTGGACAGTTTAGCCTTAAGCTTACCAATATGGTGAGAAGTAGCTTTATTATATGGTGTCTTTTGTATTTCTTCTTCAATATCTTTTATTTTCTCTTCAATCCCCATCAAATCACCATATTAAAATAAAAAAAAAGAAAGATTAGGAAAATCCTAATCTACAATCTGACTAAGAGCCAGCTGCCTTATCAAAGTTTACTTTATACAACAATACTCCAGTATCGGAATGGACTTGCTCAAATATGTCTTGACCAGCTCCACCGTATAGATATAACCTAGTGAACATTGAATTAACAAGTTCATTACTCATTAAAATAGGTGTATAACTATTATTATTACCCATAAGGAGCATAGTGTAGTTTGCATTCTTTACACCGCTGACAGACTCATTTTTCGTAATGTAATTATTCTCAACTACGATAATGTGTGAAATGTTCAACGGATTGTATGGAGTATCATTGACCATAATCTGTTTTCCGTTTTCTGTATATACTGCCTCAGTGTGAGCGGTTGTAGTGTTATTGCCGTGACCTCTTTCAATGACTGCATTGACTGTCATTCCGTTACTTTTAAGGAGTGACATTTTGCCAGTTTGACCAGGCTTAACTTCTACTGAACTTGTTGGGATATGATAATTATAGTTTTTAGAGCTTTGGTTTTCAAAGTCCCATGCACCGAAGTAAGTCCACCAGCCTGCTTTCTGAAGCATATCCGCAGATGCGACAAATATTACTGGACGTGGATTTTTAGGGTGAGTATAATTAATCAATTCTTTTGCCTGATTACCGGATAAGTGATATTTGCTTTGCAATGTCTTTTCAGCATCAGCAGATGATTTCGGCAAGATATCAATAAGGATATCAGTTGATTTACCAGTATCGTTAGTAATGTTTACCAAATATTCTACCGCCTGATCACCGGTTGTATCAAGCATCCTGAAAATTCCAGCAGACAATTTTAGATTATCCGTAGTCATTGCTTGACCTAGCCAGAAAGCACGTTCACCGGATTGTGAACCCCCGTCGAATGTTACTTGCCTGTCTGCAGCTATTTCAAAGAGATAACCGAAGTCCCACCAGGATGTAATTACAGTATTTTCAGGTTGGGTTTCCTTAACCCATTCCATTGAATTCCACATCGGATCGCTTGTACCTGGAACAACACCTTCGGAAGTCTGATAAGCTCCGCAAACACATGGAGTTATTAATGCAAGGATTAC
>CAJGDA010000089.1 GCA_904501935.1 uncultured Methanobrevibacter sp.
AAAAAAAGAAAAAAAGAAAAAAGAATTAATGATTAATTCTTGTATTGTAATACCTTACACCATCTTTGTCATAGGTATACCATCTGTTTACTTCGCTGTCGAACTTTTCACCAATTACCTCTACATATGAATCAGTTTGAGGAACGTATACCTTATATGTAGTTGTATTGTTTCCTGTATCGTTATGGCGAGGTGAATTGTCGCCGACAACAGTAGTATTATTAGTATTATTGGTATTATTAGTATCATTTGCATTAATGGTGCCGATATTAATAAAATCGGTTGTGTTGTTATTGAGTGTAGTGTTGAGAGGGTTTCCATTATTGGTGAAACTGTAGATTCCAACTGCTACAAGGGCAATAACAAGAATTGCAATTGCAATTAATATTATATTTTGAGTCTTCATAATTTACACCTTTATTTAATATATTTATCAAACTAATATTTAACATTAGCGAGCAAGAATCCTCCTGCTTCTTTAAGCGGGACGGGTTCAATCGCTTATGTCGTAGTCATCAATGGCATAGTAGTTAAATTCAGGATGTTTTGATTTTATTTTTTCTATTATCTCATTTTTCACCTTATCGCGGTCCGCATCAAAATCAACTATAATGTCGAAAGTTATGATTTTCGTATCTTCATTCACGATAAATCCATGAACTTCAAGAACCTCTTCATATTGAGAAGCGATTTCATACAAGTCATCTCGGATTTCCTTATATTCGTCATTTCTTGAATAGATTCCGAATGTCAGTATGATTGAAAATTCATTATAAATCTTATAAGCAAGATTCCTTGTCAATGTGTGGATTTCATGGGCTGTAAGGTCATCGTCAACCTCAATATGAACTGACCCCTGCATGTCTTCAGGCCCATAATTGTGCAGGCTCAAGTCGTATGCCCCATAGATTCCAGGCACTTCACAGATTGACTCCTTGATTTTGCGTGAAAGCTCGCTGTCGGCCCTAGCCCCGATCATGCTGTCAAGGGTTTCCCTCAACATGTCTATGCTTGCCTTTATGATAACAAGGGAGATGATGACTCCCAATATTCCCTCAAGTGATATGTGGAAAAATATGGATATGATAGCTGCAATCAATGTGGAAAGGGACAATATGGCATCGAAGAATGCATCGCTTCCGGATGCTACAAGAGCCTGTGAATTGATTTTTTCCCCAACTCCTTTTACATATCTGCCCAATAGGATTTTTACAACTACCGCAACGGCAATTATAACCAATGAGACTGTGGTATATGATGTGACGTCAGGATTGAATATTTTCGGCCATGATTCCATAAGGGCGGTTATTCCTGCCCACAGAACAATGGCTGCAATGATTACGGATGAGAAGTATTCAATACGGCCGTAGCCATAGGGATGCTCCTTATCGGGAGCCTTTCCTGCAAGCTTTGTCCCTATTATTGTAATTATTGATGATAAAGCATCGGTTAAATTATTTACTGCATCCAATGTTATTGCTATTGAGTTTACAAGTATCCCGATTGTTGCCTTGAATGCGACCAGAATCAGATTGACAACAATTCCTATGATGCTTGTCTTAACGATTATATCCTGTCTTTTCATAATATTTGATATTGTTTAGATTATTAATAAATTTTTATATATTGAAATAGATAATATACTATAGGAGGCATAAAATGTCAATATATGATTTTGAAGTTAAGGATGGTGAAGGAAACCTAGTTTCACTCAGCCAATACAAAGATAAAGTACTTTTAATCGTAAACTCAGCAATCAAATGCGGTTTCACACCGCAATACACAGAACTGAACGAAATTTACACAGAATTCAAAGATGAAGGTTTTGAAATCCTGGACTTCCCATGCAACCAATTCGGAGGACAGGCTCCGGGAACAACCGAAGAGATTACTGAAGTCTGCCGTTTAAAATGGATGGTTCCATACGCAATCTTTGATAAGATTGATGTGAACGGAGAAAATGCAGACCCTCTCTATGAATACCTGAAGCAGGAACAGCCTTTCAAGGACATTACCGGAAAAGGCGCAACCAAATTGAAGCTTGTCTTAAAGGCTGTGGACAGACATTACAAGGATAATGACGACATCAAATGGAACTTTACCAAGTTTCTGGTTGACCGTCAGGGAAATGTTGTTCAAAGGTTTGAGCCGACCGAAGATTTGAATGATGTAAAAGATGCTATAAAAGCTCTTTTATAATTTTCTTTTTTTTTGTTAAAAACTAATTCTTTAATAAGTATTAAATACAGAATACATATTATGTATAAAAAAATTTTGCTTCCAACTGATGGATCTGGTTATGCTGACCAAGAGATTGACCGAGTAACTAAACTAATTGCTGATGACGGGGAAATTATAATCTTATCTGTTGCAGGTAAATTAACCTCAAGCGCTTTTCAAAGCAGGAAACATATCCAAAAAGTAAATCAAGGAATGCTTGAGGAGGCAAAGGGAATTGTCGCTAAAATGAAAAAGAAATTCCCTGAAGGAAACTACAATATCAAGACTGTTGTCAAGACAGGTTTTCCTGCCGAAACAATTAATGAAGTTGCCGAAAAGGAAGGTGTTGAACTGATTGTCATTTCAGCTTCCGGAAAAAGCGGTCTTCACAAGTTCATCATTGGCAGCGTAGCTGAAAAGGTTTTAAAAACTGCTGAAATGGATGTTTTATTAGTTCATAACAATTAAATTGGAGAGCGGATTAATGAATTTGAAGAATTTGAATACAACAAGGATAGTTATAATTGCCGCTATCGTGCTTATAATTCTGGTTGGTGCATTCGCCTTTATTTCATTAAACAAGACTTCAACAAAGGTTGAAATCGAATGCAACACCACAGTGAAAAATGGGGATTACATAAGTGTTGTTCTTAAGGATGACTACAGGCATCCGATTCCCGACCAGATTATAGACTTGAAGATATTGGACGATACAGGTTGGGCAAATAAATATAATGTTACCACAGATGAAATGGGTCGTGGATATATACAGCTCGCCGGATATGAAAACGGAAACTACACCGTTCATGCTACATACAATGGAACATTGTTCAATAACGAAGCACACAACAATTTTGCTTTTAAAATAGATGATGGATATTCCTTTTAAACATGAATGATTTAATTATGGGGTGTACATATGAAATTAAATGTTGGAGTAGTTGGAGCCGGAGCTTTGGGAACAGCAATATCCCAACAGATTGCTAAAAACGTAGTGGAATTGACATTGCTTTTAAGAGACGAAGGATTATGCGATGATATCAATTCCAAGCATTTCAATACCCAATACTATCCGAATACGAAACTGAACAACAACATCAAGGCAACAGTGGACATCAATGACCTGTCTGACTGTGACATTGTATTTTTGGCTATCCCTTCATCCGCATTTAGGGAATTCCTGAAGGAACTTAAAAAAATAGCTAAAGAAGATGTAATCATCGTTACAACAGCCAAGGGGATTGAATATCCTTCCCTTAAAACAATGGGCAATATCATTGACGAGTATTTTGATGAGGATTATGTTGCCCTTTCAGGCCCTAATTTCGCTTCTGAAATAATGCAGAATCTTCCGACAATCACAAACATCTCATCAAGAAATTCTGAAAATTCAAAAAAGGTTAAAGCAGTTTTGGATACTCCTCAATTCAAGGTAAAGATTATTGACGATATAAACGGAATTGAACTATGCGGGGTTCTCAAAAACATAAATGCAATAGCCAACGGAATCTGTGAAGGAATGAACATTAATGAAAACGCCCGTTTTGCAATTTTGACAAAAGGATTCAAAGATACTCTTGAGATAATCAATGCTGTTGGAGGCAGTTCAGAGTCAGTCCATGAATACTGCGGATTCGGAGATCTTATTTTAACATCAACATCAACAGAAAGCAGAAACCACACTCTAGGAATACTTTATGGCCAAAGGCTAATCATTGATGAACAGGCAAGCGGGATAGTATTTGAGGGAAAGAATTCAATAAGGGCAGTGAAGGACATCTGCCGAAACAATGATGTTGAAAGCAATGTCGTGAATTTTGTATACGACGTCATAATAGAAAGGAAAACTCCGATAACTGCATTCAATAAGCTGTGGAGTGAACTGAAATAGGAAGGTGACATTATGATTGGTGTAATTTTATCAGCAGGAATGGGAACAAGACTCATGCCCCTTACAAAAGACATTCCAAAACCTCTTCTTGAAATCAATGGCATGACCTTGCTTGAAAGAATGATTGGGAACTGCATAGATGCAGGTGTAAGGGATTTCATATTGGTTGTAGGATATAACAAGGAGAAAGTATATGAAATAGCTCCGAAACTTGAAGGAAAGCTAGATATCTCAATAAAGATTATAGAAAATACTGAATATGATGTAACAAACACATCCGTATCCACATACCTTGCAAGTTCATATATAAAAAAGGAAAGCTTAGATGACTTCATATTAATCAATGGGGACAATGTTGTCGACCCCCAAATCATCAAAAGAATTGCAGAAACCGAAAATACCAGCATGATTGTGGATAACTTTAAAGACCTCAACGAAGAATCCTTTAAGCTAATTCTTGAAGATGTAACAACAAATGAGGACAATACCATTGCCAACGGAAAAATCAAAGAAATCGGAAAGTTCATCGATATCCCCCAATCAACTGGGGAATTCATAGGCGTTTCCAAAGTTATCAAAGAGGATATTGCAAGATTCAATGAAATATTGATAGGTCTGATTGACGAAGACAGGCAGAATTATTATGATTTTGCATACAAGCCCCTGTCAAACGACACCACTATTGATTATGTTTTGACAAACGGACTTAAATGGACTGAAATTGATGACCATAACGATTGGCAAACCGCCAATAAGTTAGTGGAAGAATTTGAAGAATAGATTTCCATATTTAATGATAACATGAATTTAAAGTCAAAATTAAAAAATTTTGATGAGTGCAGAATGAATTCATCCATCTACAACACATATTACAATTCAAAGATTGATGAAGAAATAGTCTACCTTGAATCCAGAAACGGATCTGATTTTACAGGAAACATATTCCGGATAGCTGAAGAGATATCTACAGGCAAATACGGCAACTTCAAGATATATGTATTTGCAAATCAAGACGTCACTCATAAAATCAAACGCCTGGAGAAAAACTATGGATTGAACATCCATAAGGTCATCACAGATGAAACGGAGGCCGTAAAGATTCTTCATAAGGCAAGATACATATTTACGGATTCCGGAATCAGAGCAAAATACGTAAAAAGGCCAGGCCAGATTTTCGTAAACACATGGCATGGAACACCCCTGAAATTAATGGGTATGGATAATCCTTCAGAACCTCCTGCAATTGGAATCATCCAAAAGGCATTCCTATTTAGCGATTACCTGATTTATCCAAACGACTATATGGAAAACATAATGCTCAGGTCCTATATGATGGACAAGATCTATCCCGGCGTGATTCTTCATGAGGGATATCCGAGAAACAGCGTATTTCTGGACAATGCTAAAAGAGATGAATTCAAGGAAAGATTGAACTTGAAGGATATTGAAATCTTTGTATATATGCCTACTTTCAAGGGCCCTGTAAATGATAGGCTTGACGAAAAGCAGAATCTGGATGTAAACGAATTTTTAAAAGAGATTGATATGAATCTGAAGGACAATCAGATTCTATTCGTTAAATTCCATCCGTATAACAGTTCAAAGATTGACTTTTCACTTTTCAGCCATGTCCGGCCGTTTCCAGAAGGCTATGAAAATTATGACATACTGAACATGGCAGATGTTTTGATTACTGATTATTCAAGCGTATTTTTTGACTTTGCAAATACCCGTCGAAAAATAATTATCTTCAATTATGATGAGGAGGAGTATCTCTCATACAGGGGAGTATATATTCCGCTTGAGGAACTGCCGTTTCCTAAAGTTCAAAACGCTTCCGATTTGCTCATGCAGCTGAATTCAAAAAAGGATTATGAAGACGAAGACTTTGTTGATAAGTTCTGCAGATATGACTCTGTTGACAGTGCCGAAAGAATATGCCGAATCGTAATCAATGATGAAAAGGCATCAGGATGCAGGACTATTGAAAACCATAGGAAAAACATTCTGATTTATGTCGGAGGAATGAGAAACAACGATTCATTCAATCAACTTATTCGATTTATTGGACAGGAAGACCTGAGTGAATATAACATCTTTCTGGCGTTCAAGGCTTGGGACAGAAACGTTAGGGAAAATTATCTGGAAATATTCAAGCATATCCCTGAAGATGTCCAATTCCTTCCGCTGAGCTATAGTATCTTCCCGACAATTTCCGAGAAATTGGATTTGAACAGATTCCTCGAAAAGAATGGCGAAGTTCCCAAAAGCCTAAAGAATCTTTTTGAAAGGTCATTCAAAAGGCAATACGGTGATTTCAAGTTTGATAAGGTCATAGA
>CAJGDA010000090.1 GCA_904501935.1 uncultured Methanobrevibacter sp.
GAAGTTGGAGAATTTCCAACCACCGAGAGGTTCTGTAGTTTGTGAAGGGAAACCTCTTTGTGCAGCTTCGTCATCCCAGTCAGGAGTAATAGCTGGTACAATTACACGGTCACCAGGTTTGAATTTTTTAACTAAACTACCCACTTCAACAACTTCACCAACAGCTTCGTGACCTAAAACCATGTCTTTTCTGTCACCGATAGCACCTTCCCATACGGTGTGAATATCGGAAGTACATGGAGATACACAAGTTGGTTTAATAATTGCGTCCATTGGTCCACATTCAGGGACTTCTTTTTCTACCCAGCCAATTTCATTGAGTCTTTTCATTGCAAATCCTTTAAAAGTTGCCATTTTTGTCACCTATTTTAATTTTAAAATATCTATAGAAAATCTAAATGTAAAATCAGTATAAATAAACAAAACAGTTTATAAATAATGACATTAAAACAATTATTTCTAAAAAAAATAGGATAAAACCAATTAATTTAAAAATAACTAGATTTCATATAAATATTTCTTATTTAAATACTTAATTTAGAATATATATAAAATTTACTATTTATTTACGTATATTTTTTGAATTAATAAATAATTATGAATTTAAAAAGAAATTTAAGTCTTAATGATAATTTTTTATTAAAAAGATGTTAATTAAATTTAAAAGAAAAATTATTTGAAATGTAAAAAAAATTTGAAATATTGATTAAAATAAACTATTGAATAAAAAAAATTAAATGTAGATTATCAAATTAATTTTTTCAAAAAAAATAATAAAACAATAAAATATCATTGACCTATCACTTAAAACCAACAATGATAATATAAAAACAAGTTGATGAAAAAAATTCATGTTGATGATAAAAAAATAATATAATAAAATTAATATAAAAAGAATGAAGAAAAAAAATAAAAAAATTATTTCAAAACATAATTTTTGTAGGCATTATAAAATTTATGAGCATCATTTATACCTGATTCACCTTCAATTAAAATCATTTCAGAATTATCGAAGACTGAATCATCATAAAATAAGAATATTGATGCAAAGGTATCCGATACTGTAAAAAAGATATTTGACAAATCTTCAAGAATATGATAATTAATTTTTTTATCCCTAACTAATGCTTTAAAATAATTTTCAGAATCTGATTTAACTATCAAATCATAGATGGTTTTAGTAGTTAATAAATCCAAATATCCATCATGATTAATTAAAGCTTCATATATTGAATCCATAAAAATTTTAGAAAATACCGGTAAAATCATGCAAATGGTGGTAGATTTTTCTATATTATCTAAATATACATTTATAGGCTTCGCAAATTCTGTGATATTTGATTTTACCAAAGACCCACTAAAAGAAGAAATATCTTTTAAAAAACGATTAGGTATGGATTTAATAGAGTGATCTTCCCAGAACTTTTCGTGATCATCTATATTTTCAAATTTTAACATTAAATTTTCCAAATTTTTAGCATATAAAAAACCTACAGATGTAATTGCATACTCCTTATTCGGCAGACGTGTGATTAATTTACAAGATTTCAAATCATTTAAGCCTCTAGAAATATTACCTGATTTTCTATTAAATTCTGATTCAAGTTCTTTAATAGTTTTATTAGATTCATATAAACTGAATAATAATTTTAATCTTGATTCAGATGCAAAAATGAATTTTAAAAAATTAAAATCCTCTATAGTACTATTTTCATCGAAAAAATCAGAACTAATAATTATACCCCCTACCATTTGGATAGATAATATCCTCTAATGAAACATAATCGCCACATAATTTTTCATATTCCTCAAAAAGTTTTAATCCAAAGTCTATTGCTTCCTGACTAGTTGAAGTAATTACAGCATTTTGATTAAACTTGCCCTTTTTAGTATAAAAAGCCAAAACTAAACATTTATCAGAAACAGTGAATGCAAATTGGATATTGCAATCATTAGGTTTTAATTTAACATATCTATTTTTAATGCCCTTACTTTTAGGCACATATTCTCTAATGAAATTTTTTACAGCTTCAGAAACCGCATCAGGAAGTATTAATTCAACAGTACAATCATTATCAATCCAATAACTTATTATATCATCATGTTTTGGATGAAAATAAGGGAATATGCCTTTCAAAAATTTAAATCCCATTAAAGAACGTTGAAAAATTCCAGTAGCTTTAAATAAATCAACATTATTGGACTCAACTAAATTTGAATCTTCAAGTGCTGATAAATCTTTTAATGCATCAATATTGATGTCTATTAGAGAATAATTTAAAAAATCAGAATTTTTCCTTAAAAAATTATTCGCTTTATTGAAATAAAGCACATCAGTTAGTTGAATCTTTGTTTTATTGAATAAATAAAATTTATCTTCAATACTGAAAATGAACTTTTTCTGTTCTAGTTTATTAATATTATCGAGTATTGAACTATAACTATAACCTGTTTTTTCCTCTATTTCTTTAATAGATGCAGAGGAGTTATATAAACATCCTAAAATCTTCAAACGAATTTCAGAATTAATTAAAAATTTGAAATTTTCTTGAAAATTCAGGAAATCATCATTATCAAATATGTTAGCCACAATAACACTTCCAGTACAATATACTATAAAATATATTTTACAAAATATTTATACTTTTTAATCAATATTTCATTAATTAATTAAACAATCTTTTTAATATATGGACTATTAAACTGAAGGCGCAATTATCGATAAAAATTAGTGAATGAAATAGTTAATCCAATAATCCAATAAAGTTCTTATTGGATAACTCCTGCATTTTTCTTTTATTTGACATGCCAATTCATAGGCATCATCTTTTTTTATTAAATCATTTTCTACTTCATCAATCAAATTCAATACAGAAGTCGTAATAGCAACATTGTCTTGATTTCCCATATCTTTTTGTAATTGTCGAATAAATTTATCTTTATCACAATCCAAATCATTGTAAAATTCATTAATATCTAATGTATACCTATTTAAACGAACTAATGCATTAGACTGTGATTTATTTGTAATCCAAACCTGTTTTCCAATGGCTTTTGTAACAGATTCTATTACTGATTTGGCGATCAATTCACCTAATTTTGAATGTTTTCCAGCATTTGTTATCTTGTCATCCGAATCAACATTTGAAAAAATGCAAAGCCCATCCGTTCCAGTTCCTGTCGCATACCCATTGGAGTATTGTGATGGAATTTTTAAATTATTTAAAGCAACGGTTTTTGCTTCGGTTGCTGTCATGAATGCTTCCATTAATGTTGATTTGGATAAATTTGCATTAATAAGCACAATTATATTGATTGTTCCAAAATGATACTCACCATTTTCTTGCCAATATGATGAAGGGTCTCCTGCTTTTGAAGCATTAGTCCTAACACCTGCAGTTGATATGGATGTGACTTCTAAATTCCTAAATGATTTTGACACAATGCTTAAATTATTCATTTCAGCTAATGTAATAAGACCAGTTGAATAATTTGAATCAATTTCCATTAACCTACATTCATTTATTAGATATTCACACACATCATGATTTTCAAGATAATCAATTTTATCCTGAGACAAATGTTGGTTAAAAACAGATTTGTACAAATCGCAAGTTCCCCCATTAAGCTCAGAACTGGACACCCCATTGCGATTATGTTTAAAATTGACTAAAATGGTGTCTTTTAAATAAAAAATTTCATCTTCTGAAGATGTTTTGAAAATAAGTCTATTTGAATACATGAAAAATAAAAAAAAGAAAAGAAATTATAAAAATTTCTTTATGCTTACATCATTGGAGGCATTCCGCCAGCCATGGATGGATCCATACCCATGTCTTCTGGACCTCTAGTAGATGCAATTACGTCATCGATTCTTAAAATCATTTCAGCTGCTTCAGATGCAGATTGGATAGCTTGTTTTTTGACACGTTTTGGTTCAATTACGCCAGCTTCTTTCATGTCTGCTACTTCACCAGTGAATACATCTAATCCCATGTAGCAAGAGTTTTCTTGTGCTGCTCTTAAATCTACTAAGGAGTCAATGCTGTCTAAACCTGCGTTTTCAGCTAAGGTTTTTGGTACGATTTCTAAAGCTTCTGCAAATGCGTTTACAGCTAATTGTTCTCTTCCAGAAATGGATTCTGCGTAATCTTTGAGTTTTTTAGCCATTGCAATTTCAGGAGCTCCTCCACCAGCAACAACTTTGTCATCTTCTACAGTAGCTGCAACTACACCAATAGCATCTTCAATTGCTCTTTCAATTTCTGCTACGATGTGTTTGGTACTTCCTCTTACGAATAAGGTTACAGATTTTGCACCGCTACATTCTTCAACAAAAATCATTTCTTCGCCAGATACTTTTCTTTCTTCTACAATTCCAGCTTGACCTAAATCTTCAGCTGTTAAGTCATCTAAGTTAGTAATGACAGTTGCGCCAGTTGCTCTTGATAATTTTTCAATGTCAGATTTTTTAACTCTTCTTACAGCTAAAACTCCTGCTTTAGATAAGTAGTGTTGTGCTAAATCATCAATACCTTTTTGTGCGAATACTACGTTTGCACCAGCGTCGATGATTTTATCCACCATATCTTTAACCATTTTTTCTTCTTGTTCAATGAAAGCTTGCATTTGAGCAGGGTCGGTAATTTTGATTTCAGCACTCATTTCAGTTTCTTTTACTTCTAATGGAGTGTTGATTAATACGATTTTTGCATCATTGATTAAACTTGGCATTCCTGGGTGTACTCTTTGTTTGTCTACAATTACACCTTCAACTAATGTGGATTCTTCTACAACAGCACCGTCTTTTTTCTCTATTTTAATGTTATCAATGTCTACTCCATCATCATCAGCAATAGCTTCAACAGCATCGACTATTAATTTTGCTAATGGTTCACGTGCTGCTTCAGTTCCTTTACCAGTCATAGCAGTCATAGCCACTTTGAGTAAGGTTTCAGAATCGATGTCATCGATTGCGATTTCATCCAAAATTTCTTGAGCTTTTTCTGCTGCTTTTCTGTATCCCATAGCTATGATAGTTGGGTGAATATCAGAATCAAGTAATCCTTCAGATTTTTTCAATAACTCACCAGCAATGATAACTGCAGTAGTAGTTCCGTCTCCAACTTCATCTTCTTGGGTTTTTGCTACTTCTACGAGCATTTTTGCTGCTGGATGTTCAATATCCATTTCTTTTAAAATTGTTACACCGTCGTTAGTTACAACAATGTCTCCAAGTCCGTCTACTAACATTTTGTCCATTCCTTTTGGACCTAAAGTAGTTCTTACAGTTTCAGCTAATACTTTACCAGCTAAAATGTTGTTTCTTTGTGCATCTCTGCCGACAGACCTATTAGTACCTTCCGGTAAAATAAAAATTGGTTGTCCTTGTGCCATTAATAATCACCTTTTTTTAATTTTATAAATAATTAGATCAGTTTAATTACAACATGAGAAAACAAGTTATAGTGTTGACTAAACCTTTCTACTTAATACATGAGTTTGAGGTTATATAAATACTTTATGGTATAAAGTAAATTGAAGTAAGAAAAAGATATAAATAAGACAGGATTATGAAAAATCCTATTGAATTAACTACCTTAATTATTATAGTATCCATTGATTAAATTAAAACTTATCATCATTATGTGAAAAATTTTTAATGGAAAATAGATTAAAATATATTACATCAAAGAAACATGACAATTAATGTATTAGAATATAGATGTTCAAAAAATATTTGATAAAAAAATAAAAAAAGTTAAGAGGTAGAGTTATCTACCTTGTTTTTTCTCCAATCTGAAAGGTGGAGTTACTTCTTGAGTTTCATAAGCATCCTGCTCTTCTTGAAGCTCATTGAAGAAATTGTTGATTTCTTCCAATCTTTTGATTTTATCATTTTTTCTATTTAACTCATTTTGAAGATTGATAAAATCTTCACGAGCAACAGTATGCTCTTTCAGGTAACGAAGTTCATTATCTTTTGAATTAATTTCAGTTTCATATTGAGATTTGAGAGTTACATAATCCTCCTTAGGAACAGACCTTTCTTTTAAATATTCAAGCTCACTATTGCGAGCAGAAATCTCATTCTCAAACTTAGTCTGAAGATTTACATAATCCTCCTTAGGAACAGACCTTTCTTTTAAATATTCAAGCTCACTATTGCGAGCAGAAATCTCATTCTCAAACTTAGTCTGAAGATTTACATAATCCTCCTTAGGAACAGACTTAGCCTTCAAATCCTCAAGCTCATCATTACGAGCAGAAATCTCACTTTCAAACTTAGTCTGAAGATCTTCAAGTTGAACATTACGAGCAGAAATCTCACTTTCAAACTTAGACTGGAGATTTACATAATCCTCCTTAGGAACAGACTTAGCCTTCAAATCCTCAAGCTCATCATTACGAGCAGAAATCTC
>CAJGDA010000091.1 GCA_904501935.1 uncultured Methanobrevibacter sp.
GTAGATAAACAAGAAGATGATGAAGTATATAGTGGAACAATCAATCTTTACGGTTCATTTACCATGAAAACAACAAAAATCAGCCAAGAGAGTTCTCTTCAAAAACTAATAAGATTGGTTGAATCCACCAAACCTGAAAATGCAAAAATTGTTAGAACAGCAGATAAATGGGCAACAATGATTGTTGTAATAGCTTTTACAGCAGCAGTATTGACATACTTGTTTACATTTGAAATAATTAGAACAGTTACAATTTTGGTTGTATTCTGCCCATGCGCCTTAGTTCTAGCCACACCAACTGCAATTATGGCAGCAATAGGGAATCTGACAAAATACAGTATTTTAATAAAAGATGGACAATCTCTTGAAGAATTAGCCCACGTTAGCGAATTAGTGTTTGATAAAACTGGAACATTGACCTATGGAACACCTGAAGTTATTGATGTTATCTCAAATAATCCTAAAGAGTTAATGTATTTACTTACATCTCTTGAATCCAAATCAGAGCATCCTTTAGCAAAAGTAATTGTTAAAGATTGGGAAAATAATGATTTGGCTGATGTGAAAGATTTTAAAATGCATATGGGAAAAGGAGTTAGCGGAACTGTAGACGGATTAAAAATAATTGCCGGGAATAAAAAGTTATTAGAATCAGAAAATATATCTTTAAAAAACTGTGCAGAACCTCAAAATGGAGAAATAGTAATATATGTAGCAAAAGAAGGAGAGATAATCGGAGAAGTATATCTTGCAGATACACTACGTGAAACTTCAAAAGAAACAATAAGAAACCTCAAAAGATTAAGAGTTAAAACAACATTGCTTACTGGAGATAATGAAAAGACTGCAAAATATATTGCAAATAAAATTAAAATCAGAAATGTTAAATTTAATTGCTTGCCCGAAGATAAAACCAACTACATTGCACAAGAACAAATTCTTGGACATAAAGTAGCAATGATAGGCGATGGGATAAACGATGCCCCCTCATTGAAAAAAGCTAATGTGGGAATAGCAATGGGCAATATGGGAAGTGACATTAGTGTTGAGGCTGCAGACATTGCATTACTAAATGACAATATTGAAGATATCCCCCATTTAATTGGAATTGCGAGAAAAACAATAAGAACAATCAGTATAAGCATTGCTTTTGCATTAGCAATAAACATTATTGCAATGGCTCTTGCAATATTCGGAATGCTAAATCCAATAGAAGGAGCTTTGATTCATAATATTGGATCTGTTATTGTAATCCTTTATTCAACAACATTAATTAATTACAGGATATGTGAAAAAGATTACAAAAAATCAAATAAGTTAGGTATGAATAAACATTTAAATAAATCAAAAGCATAATATTAACTATTTATATATTAAGGTGAATTAACATGGCCGAAAAAGAAATCAAAGTAGTGGGCATGCACTGCCCATCATGCGTGAATGCTGTAGAATTGTGTTTAAAAGATGTTGATGGAATCGAAAACGCAAAAGCTGATTTAGATACTGGAATTACAATCATTACAATGTCTGATGATGTGAGTGATGAAGACATCAACGAAGCTGTTGAAGAAGCAGGTTTCAAAGTAGAATAGATATTCTACTTAATTTCTATTTTTTTATAAAATTCTTTTAGAATATCCAATATTTCCACATTATTTTTTCCAACCAAAAGATTATGTCTCACATCATCAAAAACAATTAGTTTAGAGCCTCTAATTTTTCTTTGAAGATTTTTTTGTGAAGATAAAAGGGATATTTCATCATATTTTCCGGCAAAAATTAATGTTGGAACATTAATTTGAGATAAATCATATTCAACATTAAAATTTAAACAGGCGCTTGCTGCTTTAATATAAGCTTGCGTATCAGCAGTTTCTGAAGCTAATCGTTTTAATGATTCCAATTCTTCAAAATTATCATTAATCACATCAGGACATAAAACCATAGGCAATATCAAATCATAAAATTCTTCAAAACTATTGCCTAAAGCATTTTTAAATTGATTTAAAACGTTGCTTAAATATTCATCAGATTTATAAAAGCTAGACATTAACACCAAAGATGAAACCAAGTTAGGATATTTGATTGTAAAGTCAAGTGCAATAGCACCGCCTAATGAAAAACCAATTAGATTAACCTTTTTAATATTCAAATCATTTAAAAGATTTTTTAAATCATCGGCAAATAACCCGACTGTTATTTCATCGTTACCTAATTCAGAGTTCCCATGGCCTCTTAAATCAATTCTTAAAATTTGATAATGATTCTTAAGATTGCTTGACAGATATTCCCAGTAAAGTAAATTATCTGAAAGTCCATGAATAAAAACTAATGTTTCACCTTTTCCTTCAAGTTTATAATTCATGTTAAACATTTAATATACAATGATTTAAATAATTATTGAAAATATATTCAAACGTTAAAATAATTTCAAATAACTATCACAAAGTTAATCTAAACAGCCTAATCAAATTATCATTTCAAAAATCAATCATCAAATTTTAAATAACTTAACTAACAAATAATAAATCATATAATAACTTTTTAAAAATTATTATAAGGTAAAAGGGATTAAAATGAAAACAGTTGCTATTAATGGTTATGGAACCATCGGGAAAAGAGTAGCAGATGCTGTATCTGCTCAAGATGATATGAAGATAATTGGTGTAAGTAAAACTAGACCAAACTATGAAGCAAGAACTGCTGTTGAAGAAAAAGGATATCCATTATACATTGGAATTCCTGAAAGAGAACAACTATTTAAAGATGCTGGAATTGAAATAGCTGGTACTGTTGAAGAAATGATTCAAGAAGCAGATGTAGTTGTTGACTGTACTCCTGGAAGTATCGGACCAGAAAACCTTGAAATGTATAAAAAAGCTGGTGTCAAAGCAATTTATCAAGGTGGAGAAGACCATGAACTAACCGGTCTTTCATTTAATTCTATTTCCAATTATGATGATTCATATGGCGCAGATTATACCAGAGTAGTTTCATGTAACACCACTGGTTTAACCCGTACATTACATACAATTGACAAAATTGCAGACATTAAAAAAGTAAGAGCCGTGATGGTTAGAAGAGGATCAGACCCATCCGAAATCAAAAAAGGACCAATTAACGCAATTGTTCCAAATCCTCCAAAAGTACCTTCCCACCATGGCCCGGATGTACAAACTGTAATGAAAGGTATTGACGTTACAACCATGGCATTGCTCGTACCTACTACCTTGATGCACCAACACAACATTATGGTTGAAATCAATAATGATGTAGAAACCGAAGACATTCTTGAAGCATTAGAAAAACGTTCCAGAGTAATTATTGTTTCTGCTGAAGAAGGTTTAGGTTCAACTGCTGAGCTAATGGAATACGCTAAAGAACTTGGAAGAAACAGAAATGACCTATATGAGATTCCAGTTTGGAAAGAATCCGTTAATGTTGTAGGAAATGAATTGTTCTACATGCAAGCAGTGCATCAGGAATCTGATGTAGTGCCTGAAAACATTGATGCTATCCGTGCACTTTTAGAAATGGAAAGTGACAACGAAAAATCAATTGCAAAAACCAACAAAGCTATGGGAATCTTCTAAATTCCCTCTTTACTATTTTTTAAAACGATTTAAATGAAACATGAAGTACTTTTTGGACCTGCCGGAAGTCCGGTTGACTATAAGGGTGCTGCATATAAAGCTCCAAAATACATTAAGGAAGAAGGGCTTGATTCCTATGAATATCAATCCCCTTATGGAGTGAGAATCGGCCAGAAAGCCGCAACTACCTTAAAAGAGGAATCACAAAAACATGATATTTTAATTTCCATGCATGCCCCATACTACATTAATTTATGTGCAAAAGAAGAAGAAAAACTCGATAAAAGTATTGGGCATTTAATAGCCGCAGCACGTGCTGGTGAATGGATGGGGGCCTACAGATTAGTTTTCCATCCCGGCGCCTACCTGAATAGAAAGCCTGAAAAAGCTATGGAAATCTCTAAAAATACAATCAATCGATTATTTGAAGAACTTGAAGCTGAAGGTATTGAAAACTTTACTTTTGCTCCTGAAACTACAGGCAAGAGAACACAACTTGGAAACATCGGTGAAGTAGTTGAGCTCTGCAGTAGTTTTGATAATTTTGAACCTACAATTGATTTTGCACACATCCATGCTCGAGGAAGAGGATTTTTGACAAAAAAAGAAGATTACAATTGTATTTTTTCAACTATTGAAGACAAATTAGACATTGATATCCTTCATTGTCATTTTACAACAATTGAATATGGCAGAGGAGGGGAAGTAAAACATCACACTTTAGATGAAAGTGATGATTACGGACCTAACATTAAAGATTTATTGGCCAATTTAATTGATAATGGTTGGAATGCAAATATCATATGTGAAACTCCACTTAGAGACAAAGATTCTTTAAAGATGAAGCAACTTTACGAAAGCATGATATGATGGAAGTGATTAAATGTATTTAAATAGTGAGTCCTATTGGGAAAAACGATTTAAAACAGATTGGAAGAAACTTAAAGGAATAGAACAAACTTTAATACATTATAAAACCATAATCACTTATTTACCGCAATGGATGAAAGATGTGATTGAGAAAAATAGTTATTCAATATGCGACATGGGTTGTGGAATGGGTGAAGGATCAAATGAATTACATAAAATTTTCCCTAAATCAAAAGTATATGGAATGGATTTTTCACAAACTGCTATCGATGAAGCAAATAATCAATACAAAGATGAAAATCTAAATTATTTCAAAGGGGATATGTGTGATTGTGATAAAAAATTTGACATTATAGTTACATCCCATACTCTAGAACATTTTGATAACCCATTTGAGATTGTTGAAAAATTATCCCAAAATTGCAAATATCTAATTATTACTGTACCGTTTAGAGAATACCCTTTATGGAAAGAACATCGTTTTACATTCCAATATGAATCATTTCCATTAACTATCCATGATAAAAAATTAATATATTATAAAGAAATAGCCCCAATATTTTTTTCAGCAGGCAATTATATTATAAACGAACAAATTTTAGTTATTTATGCAAATAAGGAATTAGTTGAAGATTTTTCATTAGATAAATTAAATTCATACTATGATGAAAAATTAATTCTACAAAATAAATTGAAAAAGCTAAAAAAAGAAAATGAAGAATTGGCTAAACAAAATAATCTTTTCAAATCAACAAAAGCTTATAAAATGTGGATTGGAGATAACAGTCTTAAAAAGAATATCCCTAATACTTACGAAGATGATGAATCATATGTTAATGACATAATAACTGCTAAAAACAGTACTGCTAGTTTATCTGCGTGCAATGTTGTTATGGCTTATAAAGATGGATCTGCATATAATGTAACTTTAACTGATGTTAATGGTAAGGGTATTGCAAACAAAATAATAAATATTAGGATTGATGAGAGAATCTATAACCTTAAAACTGATTTGAATGGGAATGTAAGTTTAACTATTAATTTAAACATTGGTAACTACAAAATTTCGGCTAAAGTCGAAAATGATGACCCTGCCGATGAATTAGAAATCAGCAACACAATCCATATTAAAAAACCAAAAATGTCAATCACCGCTGAAGACATCAACATGACATACAAAGACGGAACAAACTACAACATCCAACTAACTGATAAAGACGGACATCCTCTCAAATTAGCAGGAGAAATAATAAAAATCACTCTTGAAGGAAAAGAGCATAATCTAAAAACCAACAAAGAAGGAATCGCAAGCCTACCAATTAATTTAAACATTGGCAAATATACAATCTCCGCTAAAATTGAAAAAAACGACTACACAGATGAAATAGAAATCAGCAACACAATCCATATTAAAAAACCAAAAATGTCAATCACCGCTGAAGACATCAACATGACATACAAAGACGGAACAAACTACAACGTCCAACTAACTGATAAAGAAGGCAACCCCCTTGAATTATCCAATGAAATAATAAAAATTACTCTTGAAGGCAATGAATTCAATCGCAAAACCGATAATCGAGGCATTGCAAGCCTACCAATTAATTTAAACGTTGGAAAATATGCAATCTCTGCCAAAATAGAAGGAAACGACTCCAACAATGAAATCAAAATAGACAACATCATCAATGTTGAAAAACCAAAAATGTCAATCACCGCTGAAGACATCAACATGACATACAAAGACGGAACAAACTACAACGTCCAACTAATCAATGAAGAAGGCAGACCGCTCACATTAGCAGGAGAAATAATAAAAATCAACATTGGAGGCAAGGAATACAATCTCAAAACTGATGACCAGGGCATTGCAAGCCTACCAATTAACTTAAACGTTGGAAAATATGCAATCTCTGCCAAAATCGAAGGAAA
>CAJGDA010000092.1 GCA_904501935.1 uncultured Methanobrevibacter sp.
CCTTTTCTTACTTCTTCATTTACACAGATTACTAAATCTTTCTTTTTTAAATCAGAAAGTGCAGATGAGACTTGGCTGGTCTTTACATTAATATCGCTTGCAATTTCTGATGGTATTTTCAATTCATCGCCAATGGATTTTAGAGTTTTTGTTCTATAAGGAGATACCTTTACATAACCAAGTATTTCAAAAAGTTCTTTTTCATCCATGATATTATTGTTTAATTTAAGTTAAAAATCTTTATATACTTATTATGTTCTTTTAGATTTTTTTAATCATAAGTTAAACATAGCAGACATTAAATGATTAAATGGAATTCATGAACCTGTTTTTGATGGCAACGGGGTCCAAATCAATAATAGGTGCCTTGGAATTTCCTGCCTCAGTATTATACACGATAAAGCTTGCATTATCACTTTTAATTAACTCTTTTAAATTGGCATCACAAAAATCATAGCTATTTTTAAATCCAACGCCTCTTGCAATGTCAACCAAATCCAGCACCTTTGCATAAGTATCCTGATTTCCGGTTGATCCGTATGCGCCGTTGTCTATTACAATCCAAGTTAAATTGCGAGGATTATTTGCGAATACTGTTACAAGTGAACCCATGTTCATGAGAAGTGATCCGTCTCCGTCAATCACGACAACATCCTTATCTGGCCTTGACAGGGCCAAACCCAAACCGATTGATGAGGCAAGGCCCATTGATCCAATCATATAGAAGTTTTCATCCCTATCATCTATGTCATATAGCTCTCTTGACGGAAATCCTATATTGCAAATTACCAATTCATCATCAATGTATTCCATTATGTCCCTAATAGCTTCTCTTCTTGCCATGTTATCACCAATATTTAATCTCCAATAATACGCCTACAGGTTTTCCCTCTTCAACTGACAAGTCCCATGCTTCCTTTATGTCTTCATATGCTCCTTCAGGATTTCCAGGTTTGAAGAATCTAAAATTCATTGCTTCAAGTAATCTTGGAGTTGACTCGCCCATCGGAACTTGTCCGCAAATGCTTTCACCTTCAGTTCCCCTATGGCTCATTATCATAAGCAACGGCATTTCGTATAATTGTGTGAGGGATTTCAATGCATTGATTGAGTTTCCAAGTCCTGAATTCTGCATTAGAATGGCTGGTTTTCTTCCTCCAAGGAAAGCTCCGGCACATAATCCTATTCCTTCCTCTTCGCGTGTAACCGGAATGTGTATTATATCTTCATCATCGTCAATCATGTTCAATATTTTTGATAGGTTTACACAAGGAACACTTACTATAAAGTCGATTCCAATGTCTTTAAGTGCATCAAAAATAGCTTCACTGCTGTCCATCATATCACCTTTTGAATTAATTATTTGTCAAATTAATTATAAAAACATATTTAAATTGTAATTATTCATTTAATTTTAAATCTTTTGATTAAAAATATTATATTTTCATTTTTATTAATGTAAATTTTCATACTTTTGATTAAAATAATAGTAACCTTTTTATTTAACTTAAAAGTAATATAAAATCATGTTTGATAAACTACCAATTTCTTCTAAAACAGAAAAAATCCTGACAAAATCATTGGATGATTACATTACTGTTGAAGAAGCGAATCATTTGATGAACATTAAGGGAGCAGAATTATTTCCTTTGCTTTCAACTGCAGATTATCTGAGGCAGGAAATTGTCGGCGACAACGTTACATTCATTAATAACTGCAATATCAACTTTACAAACATTTGCAAAGTAAGATGTGGGTTTTGTGCATTTGGAAAGGATGCAGATGATCCGGAAGCTTATCATTTAAATGATGAAGAGATATTGAAAAAAGCAGAAGGGGCTGTTGAAAACGGTGCTCGCGAGTTTACATTGATGGGAGGCGTGCTTGAAGATGCTGACATCGAGTATTATGAACATCTGCTTAATATATTGAAGGACAACTATCCTGATGTTGCAATACACGGTTTTTCACCGACAATGGTTAGGGATGCATGTCTGGTTTCTGGAATAAGCGTTGAGGAAGGTTTTGAAAGACTTAAAAGTGCAGGTCTTGATACATTGCCGGGAACAGCAGCCGAAATATTGACTGACAGGTCAAGAGAAATTATTTGTCCTGAAAAGGTAAGTGTAGCCGATTGGATAAGCATTGTAAAGACAGCTCAGGAAGTTGGAATTCCGGGTTCTGCTACAATAATGTATGGGCATGTTGAGACTTTAGAAGAAAGAGTAGAACATATTGACATTATCAGACAAATTCAGCAGGATACTGGTGGATTTACAGAATTTATTCCAATGACATTTATGCATGAGTATTCCCCAATATTTTTGGAAGGCCAATCCGATTTGGGAGCTACTGGAACTCAAGACCTAAAATTATATGCTGTTTCAAGATTGATGCTTAAGGATTTGATTCCAAACATACAGGTATCATGGGTAAAAATGGGTTTCAGATTTGCACAGGTGTCCCTTATGGCAGGAACTAATGATTTGGGTGGTACCTTAGGAGGAGACGAACTATCCGAAGCTTCCGGCGCACCTGATGGGGTTGAAGCATCAATCTCCACATTAAGCAGGATGGTTAGGGATTTGGGAAGAAATCCAATTGAGAGGAACTCCACTTATACAGAATTCTATCCAGTGGATTAAAGGTGAATTATGAATAAATTTGTTGTTTTTGATGGTTTGGATGGATGCGGAAAGGATACGCAGGTAAGATTATTGTCAGAAATGTATAAAAGCAAAGGACGTGATGTTGTTGTAAGATCACACCCATGCAATGACAATAAGTTCGGCCGCAAATCAAAGCAGGCTCTTTTAAAGAAGGGTAAAATCAATAAGATTAAAGCAACATTTTATTATGGTCTTGATGCACTCAGGTCAGTTCAAATGTACTGTTATAATAAGAAGACTGATGTCGTAATCTTTTCAAGATACACAATGGCTGTAGCATATCTTCCGGATGGCATCAACAGCGTTGTCTATAAGATTGTTTCTGCTGTTCTTCCAAAATCAGACTGCATGTTCTTTTTGGATGTTTCTCCAGAAGAATCTTTAAGAAGAATCAAATCCCGTAATGAAGCAGAGGAGATGTTTGAGAATATTGATGATTTGAGGGAAGTGCGTTCCAAAACAAAAGTGGCTACTTATGAATGGAATATTATTCCAGCAGACGATCCGCCTGAAGTTATTTCTCAAAAGGTAATTGAAATTTGCTTAAAATCCGATCAGAATACTATTCAATAGAGTCTTTTGACCATTGATAGGCTATTCGTGGAGACCCATCTTGAACATAGATTGTTCCACACTTTTTAAATCCATTTTTTTCAATTTGTTTTTGCATGATTTCATTGCTGTTGTGAGTGTCGATTCTAATGTTGTCTGAAATGCTTTTGCAGTAGTCTATTGCACATTTAAATATTCCATGAACTTTCCCGTCACTTGCAATCCTGTGCAATGTCACATATGGATTTTCGTTAAGCCATTTGCCATTTTCAATATATTGGTAAGTCGGTTCCAATCCGTAAAAAAGAGTAAAAACTGCGTGAGGTTCGTTGTCATCACATATCAGATAACTCATTTCATTTTTGATGTCATCTTTAATTAATTCTTCAGTAGGGTAAGAATGCCCCCATTGATTGGGATTTCCTGATGCAATCATAAAATCCTGTGCTATTCTGTAAATGCTCATAATTTCATTTAAATCATCAATAGCTGATTTTCTGATATCCATTATTTATTTCTCCAAAAATAAATATTATAAGACTTCCTTAATTCCCTCATTAGTTATTATCATTAATGAATTTAGGTTTTCTATAAGAAGTGATGCGATTGGATGGGTTTGAATGTCCTTGTGCATAAAAACAATCTCTTCCTCGACAATATCAATCCAGTTTACATGATATACAACAACGCCATTGACAATTAACCCTAAATATGCCGGAATGAACCTGTCCGGATTTATTTCTTCAAAATATTGGTTATTTCTTAAAAGTCCTCTTAAAAAATCATCCATCTTAAACACCCTTTCTTTCATAAACGAATTTCGGTACTGCCTTATCAAAAGGATCGAATGTTTCCCTGTTTTTGACTTCCATGCATTTCATGCTTACTTTTGAATGCAATGAGGATGGGAGTCTTAAAATCCTTTTTAAGTCTATTGTTACTTTTGCATCTATGGTTGCAAGATTAACTCGCGCCATGGCTTCAACAAAATTTTTATATCGTCTAGGTCCGATATCCCTTTTAAAGTAGCCCCAATTGTCATTTTCAAGGTGGTGTCTTGAAGCCATTATGTCTTTCATTAGCTTTGGATTGATTCCATCAATCTTTTCGTTCCCAACCAAGTGTTGAACATTGAATTTGACTTTGTCGGTAAATATCTTTGAATATCCTACTGGAATCGTAAAATGTTCAAAGTTAAAACTTTGATTTGAAACTTCTGAGTTGATGAATTGGGATTTGGGAACTTCAGCGCCTGCAACATATTTCAAAACTTCAGACCGGAGCTCACTGTTGGCTGTCATCATCTCTTCATCCAGTATTCTAATGTGATATCCTCTACCTGAATAGACTAAGTGAATATTTTTAAGGCCTAAATCGCCTTCTAATGTATCAATTAGTGAATTAACAATTTCCAAAGCTTCGCCAAGGCAGGTTTCACAAACTCCATTGCATTGGCAGGACCTGATTGGAATGTCCTTTGCATCAACATCAAAGATGTATTCTGCCTTAAGCCAGTCTTCCCTTCTTCTAGGGTTGTTGTAAAAAGCTACTGAGACATATGCCGCAAATGGAGATTTGTATCTTAAGAATTTCTTCAAGGATTCGGGACCTCTAAATACTTTGTATCTGTCGTTAGGTCCCCTACCGTTATGGTCAAAACCGAATTCTCTTTTCTTTAAATCGGTAGATATGAATTCCGGCAAGTCTTTGACTGACCATTCTTCACGGTAATATTGCCTTCTCTCTTTTAGGCTGGCTTTGGAAAACATGATTATAAGTTTATTTTTAAAGTATTTATTTATTCGGTAAGTGTGCATTTGCAAAGTAATGCTTTTGCACACTTTTATTAATTATGATTGTTAAAATATTTTTATGGAAGATATAGTTGAAGTAATTGGAGTTGAGCATTTAAAGATTATTTTATCAAGCCTAACGCCTGAAGAGATTGTAAGGCCGGCTTATGAGAACTGGCAAGCAGGCATTAGGACAGGCCATACTGTATTGAATTTGGAAAATGGAAAGGTATATGGTCTTGGAATAGAATTTAATCAACTCCCATTAGCAGATAATATTTACATTGAATTATTTACTATTGAATCACATGAAGACCCTATTGATGAAGAGGAATTCTTTTCAGAAAATGAGTATAAGGAGTTTTTGGACTTCAGCAGCAGCGACCCGAGTGAATACGTTCCTGATATCATAACGGAGTTTTGCGAAATAAAAGGAATCGATGAGGATATGCGCAAGATCGGCTTGTTGGCATATAATTTTGAAAAAGTAGAGCAGGCAAATTATAACATGTGGGAAACGGCTATTTTAAACAAGTATTATGATGCCATCTATGAGGACCACAATCCCTTCATGTTTTCACAAAATAGCTATTGATTATTCGTTTTGGGCATTGTCCAGTTGGTATTTCTTACGTCCGTAGCAGGATAATGGGTTGTTTATGCCTTTGCAGGACTTGTCCGGATGGCAAAGGTTTGGCAGATGTATTTTTATTTTTTCGCAGCTCATTGGTGTGTACCATTTGGTTTCGCCTTCATGGTTGATGTCAACCTTGTCATGCATTCCAAAGCCAAGCTTTGATATGATGTTTATTTTTTCCTGAGGTTGGTCTTCAAATAATGGCGGTGTGCAGTTGTCTGCAGCATCGAAAATCAAAGGTAAAATCTCGTTTTCGGTAATGCTTAAGTCAGGATCCATATCTGATACCTTTATTGTTTCGTCTGAAGCAAAGATTCTTGGATATAGTCTTGCATATGATGCGAATGAAGTTAAAAGAAGCACGATTGCATCGTTACGTCCACCTGATGACACTCCTTCCACTGTTGCTTTGATGCAAGGCGGGAATGCTTCCGGGTTTAGTTTTCCAGCTTGGACTGAGCCGTATATTCCTCCACTTCCTGCATAATACTGGTTGTATTTGCTGATTTCTTCTGGAATAAATTCCTTTAGCTCTTCACCGATTTTGATAATGGCAGGATGGATTTCGATTCGAGCTGACATCTCTTTGATTCTTGCAATGTACTCTTCGGTTTTTTGCATTATCATTCTTGATAGGATTTGTTCCTTAACGCTTTCTCCGATTAGGATACTATACATTCTGTCAGGACTTCTGTCATGGAATTCA
>CAJGDA010000093.1 GCA_904501935.1 uncultured Methanobrevibacter sp.
AAAAAAAATTCGTTTTACTTATCTAATTATATATTATATGGGATAGTATATAAAGGTTTTGTTTAAATTAAAAAAACGATTAATTATTTAATAGTTTTTACATATAACATATAAAATAATTAATCATTTAATTAATTATTTTGATACTTTGAAAATTCTTAACAAATTTGGGAAAATAGCTTACTTAATTTAAAAAAAGACAGTTGCTTACATGATTAAAACAACCACTAATGGAAAGATATTTGCAACGGGAAATTCTGAAAAAAAGTAAACTGAACTGCAACTTTTAGAGAAATCTGGTGAATTTGGTATTGTTGGTGAAAATGTTGAAATTAATGAAATTTCAAAAAGTGATTAAAAAAAATAAATAAAAGAAGAATTATTCTTCTTCCGGTTCTTCATCTTCATCAGGTGCTGTGAAAGTGAAAGTAGTGTCTTCAACAACATCTTTTAATTTTAAGGTTTTTTGCACATCCATAGCTAATGCATTACAATCAGCTTTAATAGCTTCTAAATGCAAAAGAATTCTTTCTTTTTCTTGATTGATTCTAGTGATGTTGGTGTATGGGTAGGTACATTCTTTAAACATTTCATATTCAATTGTGGTGTATGGATAATCGTTTAATTGTTCACATACATTTTTTAAAACTGAATAGAGGAAATTGTTCATTTCTACTTTAACCCTTTCCCTGATCATTTTGTCATCATCAAGATTTTCTTTCATTAAACGTACAACTTCCGCTTTAGCAAAAGGTAATTTTTCTTCATCTTCTGCGACTATTTCTTCGGAAGTTTCTTCAATCATTTCTTCAGCCATGATTACACCTCATTTAGTTTATTTAAAAATATTGATTCACTCTACGATATTTATGTAAAAATATTATTTCATCAATATCTAACAATACATTTGTTGGAAGTTTTATATAAAGGTTTTGTTTATATTAAAGAATCAGAGCAGTATTCATATAGATATTTACATAACTTATAAAATAATCAAGTGTAAAATTAATAATTTTGATACTTGCAAAATTTTGAAAAACCGTTTGAAAAAAATAAGAAAAAGTAGCTTTGAAGCTACTTTAATTTTATCTTTTTTTAATAATATCACCACATCCAAAAACTATGGAAATTAATGAAGAAACAATCAATAACGCAATAAGGTTTGCAGTAGGATAGTTTCTAAGATTTGATATTGGACTACGAATATCTTTAGCTTTTGATACATCATGTTCAGGCAAATTGTCTGAAACATTTTTTGCATATGGTATTGGAGTGTTATTTAGATTTTTAACAATTTTTACTAAAGCGAAGTCATCATTATTACTTAAATCAATGTCGAATGTATCACTTATTGCAGAAACAACGTTTCTGAAAACGCCCTCTTTAATAGCTTCAAAATTCAACAATAGATTTTCTTCCCCACCAGCTGCAAGTTCATCAATAGACCATTCATTGCTTGAAGTGTCAAAATTGCCTTTTGTAGCCTTAGCAGATTTTAAAACTAAAGATTCGTCAAATTCTTCATTGACTTTAACGTTCAATGCTTCATCAGGCCCAGCATTACTTAATTTAATAGTGTAAGTAACTAAGTCTCCTAAATCATATACATATTTTGAAACAGCCTTGGTTATTGACAAATCACAGGCAGGATTGATGTGGACAGTATCTTGGGCTTCATTATTGGAAAGATTTGAATCTTTTTCATTGCCGGAAACTATGGCAAAATTAGTGATATCTCCAGTTTCGATAACTTTGGATAGGATTTCTAATTTTTTTCTGCCCCCAACTTCCAAATCGCCAATATGCCAAATATTGCCCTCATAATATCCGTCACCACTTACACTAATGAATTCTAAAGCTTTTGGCAATGCATCTTCAACAATAACTCCTGTTGCACTGTTGAAACCTTCATTTGAAACAATAATTGTCCATTTAACCAAATCATTGTAATTTGCACTGGAAACGTTGGCAAATTTTTCAACAGAAAGGTCTGAAACTGGAGATGAATTGATTATCTCATCATCATAATTATTGGACATGTTGATATCATACTCATTAGCTATTGCTGATACATTATTAATGATGGTTCCTAATCCATTAACATAGCAGGTAATGTTTAGATATTCACTTTCTCCACTGTTTAGATAGTCTAAAGTCCAAACGCCATCGCCATAAATTCCACGGCTTGATGCATAGTCATTGAATATTAATTCGTCAGGCAAAGCATCAAATACGCGAACATCTGTTGCCATATCCGGACCGATATTTTTAACGGTGATTGTCCATGTTATTAAACCTCCAAATAAAGGAGTTTTATTGTTAACTTCTTTCAATACCAAAATATCGGCTGCTGAAGGTACAATTAGAGATTCATTGTCGTCATTGTTAGTCAAGTTTGGATCATATTCAATTCCGGAAATTTTAGCTAAATTTGTAATATTGCCAGTGACATTAACTTTGCAAATGATTTCCAATCTTTGCACCTCTCCTTTTTCAAGACAGCATAGATTCCATACTCCCTCATCATAAAATCCTTTGCTTGCAGTATAGTTTGACATTATCAATCCATTAGGCAAGATGTCCTCTACAACAATTCCGGTCACTTTATCGGGACCTCTATTTGAAGCGATTAATGTCCATTTAACGAAATCCCCATAATTTACCTCACTGGCATTGACTATTTTGACAATAGCCAAATCACCAGAGCTATTGACAAAAATACTTTTATTATCCCTATTGTTTGATAAATCATGGTCGAATTCATCTGCTGTTACGGAAACGAAATTGCTTATATTGCCTGTTGCATTGACTCTTGTGAAAATGTTTAACCTAACTGATTTTCCTTTCTTTAAGGTACCTATATTCCAGATTCCACTAGTATGATTATATTTTCCTTGTGAATCATCATTTTCCCAAATTAAAGATTCGGGTAAAACATCACTTACTTTAACATGATGCGCTGCATTAGGACCATTATTCTTAACGATTACTGTCCATTTGACCAAATCTCTGAAATTAGGATTTGATTCATTTGCTAATTTAACAACTTCCAAATCTGCTGCAGGATCAATAATTATTGACTTGTTAGCAACATTGTTCTCCAAATTGTAATCATACTCATTACCTGTGATATTTGCCATGTTAAGGAATTCCCCAGTGTTGTTTGCTTGTGTAATAATATTGATGCACAATGACTCACCAGCATTTAAATTGCCAATATCGAAGACATTTTGTGAATAGCTGCCCTTTCCTAAACTTGAATCCACATAAATGAATCCTTCCGGCAAAATGTCATATACTTTAACACCTGTAGCATTGTCAGGCCCATTATTTTTAATAATCAAGGTCCAATTGACAAGATCAGTGTAATTTGCATTTGAGACATTTGCTGATTTTACGATTTCCAAATCGGTGGCTAAAGCAACATTTATTTTTTCATCGTCATAATTATTTGATAAGTCCGGGTCATACTCGCTAGAAGTCACATTTACACGATTAATTACTTCCCCAGTCGTATTGACTTTACAGACTATTGAAAACTTAACTGATGCTGAAGGATTTAAAGCATCAATTTGCCAAAGTCCAGAGCTTTTGTTGTATCCACCAGTTGCACTGACAAATATCAATGATTCCGGAAGCAAATCTGCAACTTTAACGTCATGTGCAACATCAGGACCATTATTTGTCACTTTAATAATCCATTTAATTGAATCTCCATAGTGCGGATTTGATTCATTGACTGTTTTTTGAACTTCCAAATCAGATGCTGAAGCAACATTGATTGCTTTTTGAGCATGATTATTTGATAAATCATAATCAAATTCATCAGAAGTTACATTAACCTTGTTTACAATTTTTCCTGTTGCCTTTACCCTGCATACAATACTTAATTTGACTGATTTATTGACTTCCAAAGTTCCAATATTCCAGACACCTGTCAAATCATTGTATTTAGCTGAACTGCAACTTATAAACTCTAATGAATCAGGAAGCACATCAACTACTCTTACGCCATGTGCAACATCAGGACCGTTGTTTATAACGGTTACAGTCCATTTAACCAAATCATTGTAATCAGGCTCAGTGGCATTGACTGATTTTGCGACACTTACGTCAACAGATGATGAAGCATTGATTTCAGCATCATCAAAGTTGTTTGACATGTCATAGTCATATTCATCCAATGTCACACTAGCATTATTTTTAATCACACCAGTGGAATTGACTCTAGCCACAATATTTAATTTAACTGATTTATTTACTCCTAAAGTCCCAATTCTCCAAATTCCGGCAATTTCATCATAATTGACAGAACTGCAGCTGTCAAAAATCAATGAATCCGGAAGCAAATCCAATACTTCCACATTATGGGCAATATCAGGACCATTGTTTTTAACGGTCAATGTCCATTTGACCAACTCATTATACTTTGGGTTGGACACATTGACTGATTTTACAATAGCCAAATCAGCTGCCGGAGGCACATTAATCAATTTTTCATCATGATTATTGTTGAGATCAATATCAAACTCAATTCCGGTAACATTTGCCCTGTTCACTATATCTCCAGTTTTATTGACTTGAGTTATGACATTAAAAACAAATGTTTCGCCGACTTTTAAATCGCCAATGTCCAAGATACCGCTGTTTGGGTCATATTTTTCACTATCATCACCCATCCAGAGCAAGCCATCCGGCAAAGCATCATATACTACAACGCCTGTAGCATCATTTGGACCGTTATTTGTAATGTTCAAAGTCCAAACTACATAATCCCCATAGTTTACAGTATCATTATTAGAGGATTTTAGTATCCTATTGTCAATTTTAGGAATAACATTGAATACAGTAGCATTTGTGATTGCCTTGTAATAGTTATCTTCAAAATGCTTTGCTGTAACATAATATTTTCCAGGCTTTAAATCAGCCAAATTGTCTGATACTTCCCCCAAATAATTGGAATTTAAAGTGTTATTGTATACGACAGTGCCGTCTTCATGTTCAACTGTCATTAATATTTCCATATTGTATTCACGATCGTCTTGATATAAATCACCGCTCATGGTGGCTCCAGAAACCGGGTTTTCACCATCGATTTCGATTTTATCATAATCTGCAGCATTGTAGATTGCATTTGATACCGCCAGATTATCATAGTCTGCAATATTGTTTCCGCCGAAAATAACAGATTTGATGTTTTCAACATCACCATAGTAAATTTCATGTGCAAAAATCGGCAAATGATAAACCCATGCTTGATTTTTGTATAGTGTGTTATTTTTTAATGTAAATTCAACACCATGTTCATCAAAGTAGATTGCACTGCCATTTCTTGCAGTATTGAATTTGAATACGTTATTTTCAACCAATGCTTTTGTAGAATTCGCATAAATAGCTCCGCCCAATCCATCATTCAGTTTATTGGCATCAGGTATTGCATCATTGGAAATGAATATTGAATCGGCAACATAGGTATTGTTTCCTTTGATGTACATTGCACCGCCGTCAATATTTGCGATATTGTTATTGAATTCGGAATTGATTACCTTTACATCATAAGCTTCGATATTTAAGGCACCGCCGTATTCTGTTGCATAGTTGTCCTCGAAAATAGAATCTTCTATTTTGATATTCAGCCCATCAAACTTAGCAGCACCACCTAATGGAGCCTTATTTCCTTTAAATACTGAATTTGTAATATTCAAATCCATATAATCCAAATAATTTAACATAATTGATATGCCGCCACCATATTCTGAAGCAGTGTTATTAATTAAAGTACAATTATACAAGTTTCCGGATGCATGATATGTTAAAGCGCCGCCATGACCTGCACTATTGTTGATGAAAATGCAGTTGTAATAGGAGGATCCGTTTCTAACGCAACCCGCACCTCCGTGAGATATGTTATTTAATGAAATTGCCCGGTTATTCTTAAATATGCAATTAATAACGTTTCCGTAGGACGGTTCAGTGTCCAAACCTATCTGAATAGCACCGCCAATGCTTTCACCATCTTCCTGAAATACATAGTTCGAATCAAAAATACAATTAATAATATTAGCAGCATGGCTGAAAGCGCCTACGGCTCCAGCAGCCACATTAGCATTATTATTCGTAAAATTGCAATCTCTTAATGTCAATCCTAATGCCGTTTCGGCTCTATAAGGAGTGTGTATCGCTCCTGAAGTAACCTCCGCATGATTATTTTCAAAAACACAATTGTCAAACGT
>CAJGDA010000094.1 GCA_904501935.1 uncultured Methanobrevibacter sp.
CTAAATATAATCCCGGGAAAAAAATAAGAGGGATTAGACTTTCAATACAAATACTTCTGAATTTCATATAATTTTTAGCAAAACTAAAAATAAAAATTTAGTAATTAATGAAATAATTCTAGAGAACTAGACAGTATTAAATAGGTTTACATAGTATATAAATGTTTTTAAAAATAAGTAAAAATAAGTAAAATAAGATAAATAAAAAGTAGATTAACAAAAATTGTAAAAGAGATAGTAAAATAAATTTACTATCCACATAGTAAATAGCAAATCTATTTAATTGCTAATTTTACGTCTTCAGCTTTTACAGTTTTTCTACCAGCGTGACGAGCAAAGCCTACAGCTTTAGCTGCGATTTCATTTCCGTAATCTTCGATTGCTTCAGTTAAAGCAACTTTTGCGTCATCACTAACTCTTTGTGCACCAGCATTTTTTAATATTCTTCCTACAGGAGCAATTGGTAATTCACTCATAATTATACACCTCATTTATTTGATAATAATAGTTTTTTCTTGCTTATATATAAATATATTGGTTAATTAGTGTTAATTTTTGATAATTTCAATAAAATAAACCACACTTTTATAACCTAAAAAGTGACAGTATTATCTTTAAAAATGTTTTTCATACATTAGGTTAAATAAAAAAAGTGAAAAGTACGTTTGAATATAAACGAATTAAAAGAAAAAATTAGAAAAAATGGGGATTTAAAGCACTATTTACTTACCCATAAGAATTTTTCTTAAAGTATCAATATCTGCATCAACCTCAGTAGGTTGGGTACAAGCATCAATAGCAGTATTAGGATCTTTCAACAAGTGACCAGTAACAACACAGGTTATTGTTTCGCCTTTGTCAATTATTCCTTCAGCTACAAGCTTTTTAAGACCTGCAATTGAAGCTGCTGAAGCCGGTTCAACACCAATACCTTCAGTTCTTGCAAGAAGCTTTTGTGCATCGAGTATTTCCTCATCAGTCACTGTTTCAGAATAACCGTTAGAATCATAAATAGCATTCAACGCCTTAATGTCACTAACAGGAGCTCCAATACGGATTGCAGTTGCTATTGTTTCTGGATTTTCAACAGGGACAACCCTCTTATCTCCTTTTTTAAATGCGTTGGTAACTGGACATGCACCTTCAGCTTGAATACCAGTCATCATTGGTAAATCCTTAATAAATCCAGCATCATAGAATTCCTTAACTCCTTTCCAAATAGCTGAAATATTTCCAGCATTACCCACAGGCAAAACAATTCTATCAGGAGCCTGCCAACCTAAGTCACGAACAATTTCATAACCAATGGTTTTTTGTCCTTCTAATCTGTATGGATTAATAGAATTTAATAAGTAAAGATGTTTTTCTAATGCAAGAGCAGTCATTGCTTCTAAAGCTTCGTCAAAGTTTCCATTAATGGACATTACTTCAGCACCATGGAACATGGCTTGAGCCAATTTCCCTAATGCAACCTTGCCTGAAGGTAAAAACACAATGCATCTTAATCCAGCACGAGCAGCATACGCTGATAGGGATGCAGAAGTATTTCCAGTTGACGCACATCCAACTGTATGAACACCCAATTCCATTGCTTTGGTCATTCCTACAGTCATTCCTCTATCTTTGAAACTTCCAGTAGGGTTTGAACCTTCAACTTTAACATACAAGTTAACTCCAAGTTCATCTCCTAATTTATCACATTTGCAGAATGGAGTTCCGCCTTCGTCAAGAGAAACAATTTTAGTTTCATCTACAGGAATACATTCTTTAAATTTCCATAAGTTATCTCTTCTACCATCAAAAATGTCTTTAGAAACATCAATTTCATTGACAAGTTCAAGCACGGATCCACACTTTTGACAAGTGTAGATTACTTCATCATCATCGTATTCTTCTCCACATGAAACACATCTTATCATAAAATCACATTATATATTTTTTTAAATTATTATTATTAAATCTTAACCAAAAATGGAAAATATAAATTGCGCAATAGGTACAGTTAAATAGACCTCAATTATTCCCGCAATAACCATTAAAATTACTGAAATAGCAAATAATATTACTGCTTGCTTCAGCTTATCATAGCTCTTATCAAAACTATTTCCCAGTTTTTCCGAAATAGAATCACCGTCTCCTTTTATTAACTCCTTAATAAATTTGTAAATATAATTAAATAAAACGAAACCTGCCGCACAAGCTAAGATGCATGAAGAAAACTCAAAAATGCCGTGTGGAATAATATACATCAAAACTGTGAAAAGATCATCTGAACTTGCAATGTAATAACCTGCAAAAAGTCCATTAAAGGCCAACATCAATGATGAATAACAGAAGAATGCTCCAAAAATAAACATTTGGCATATTATTCTAAAATTATTTAAGAAAATATTTTCGAAGGTTACCTTCAAAACACCTGATTGAACTTTCTGAGTTAAATCTTCAACAGAAGGATTCAAATAGCTATAAAGATATCCTTCATAAAAATACCCTAAAATTAAAGAAATGACTAAAATAGCTATTGAAACTAAAATAGCCGTCTTGTTTTCAACAAATGCCCGTTTGATTTCATCCTTCATTATATCAAAGTTTTTGCAATTTCACGAGCTTCAACTTGTTTTTCTTTTAAATCATCCATGAATTCTTCCATTAACTCGGCAGTCCTTACCTTACAGTCCCCACAGCGTAGAGTTCCATTTAAACAATCTTGTCTGATTTTTTCAAGCTCTGCATCATCATCAATGAAGTGGTATAACAACATTTCATAAACAACACACTTATCGACTTCCCCACCTAATTCCTGTTGTTCTTTTAGAGATTCTCTTCCGCCGGTTTTAGCAGATTTTACTTTTTTAACGGCATCTTTTGTATCGTCATTTAAATATATTGCAGTGGCTGGCTTGGAACTGCTCATCTTATCTCCGGTTAAGCCTGTCAAAAATCTATGATATGTAGAAGCAGGAGTTAAAAATCCTAAATCCTCATTAAGTTTTTGAGCAATGTCCCTTGTTAATCTAATATGAGGATCCTGGTCAATTCCAACAGGGACAACCACCTTTTTCGGACCTCCAAACTCCTCAATTTGCGGAAGCAATATGTCGGCAACTTGAACTAAAGGCGCTTGAATATGAGCAATATTTGTGGAAGGTGTAAATCCATAAATTGCCTTTAATTGATTGAAGTTAGTTTTACTGGAAGCTTTAAAAGCCAAATCCTGAAGTAATTTATTTTGAGATTGAAGATAAACATTTACATTGTCTTTTTCTAAATCAAGACCTAATGCAATCCAATTGGTTAAATATTCGTCAACCGCTATTTCACGACCCCTTTCAAAACTCATTCCACGAGCGGCATAAGATTCCAAATCAGCTATAGGAAGAGATAACATTGCACCCATGTCTTGATACCATTTTAATTGGTCAACAACCATTTTATGACCTATGTGCATTTGGCCACTTGGCATCATGCCTGTTACCACTGCAAAGTCCTTATTCTGATTTATCAAATTGTTTATTTCATTAAATTCCCTATGTCCGAAAATTACTCCCCTTTTCATTAATTTTTGAGGATTCCTAATATCCCCAATAATATCTGAAATTTTTCCAATACCAAACTGATTAACTAACTTATCATAATCAAGGCTAAATGATGCCCATGGATCAATTAAATTTGCCACATTATCACCAACAACTACATTAAATTAAATTTACGATTAAAATTCATTACAATGATTTAAGTTTATTTAAAAATATAAGATACTTCTTTAATTTAAATTAAGGCCTAGTCCATTCAACATTATAATATGTAATATCAAAATCATCGTCAACAATAGCCATCAGGAATTTCTTGTTAACACCATGCGCTACCCTAACATAGCTTGCAAAATCAAGTGAATTGATTTCATATTTTTCAAAAATAATTTTAACCAAATAATATGAATGGCCCATTTCGGAGGATCTTCCACGACTGTATAATCTAAAGTCTGTTCCATACTTAAAACCTGTTTTAATTAGAAAACCACGATCCTTTAAATCACGATAAACAATATATTTTCCATATAACTCCTGTTCTTTTAGAATATCAATGATATAACCTATACTGCATTCAACATCATCTTCATAAATATCTAAACGTCCTTTTTCCAATAGGTAGCAAGCCTCGATTAAGGAAAGATTCAAACTATCTGCTTCGATTCGACCAAACATGCTTTTTTCATGCAAAGATATCGGTCTTTTGCTACCTTCCTCAATTTTGATAGATACTATGCCATTAGATAAATTTCCACGCATTAAAACACCATAAAAAGAAACAAATTATATTTATTGCTAATAACTTTGCAATAAATATTATATAAATTTTTTTAAAAAAAAGAAAAAAAAGAAAGTTAAATTCTAATAAAAATATTATTAGCCATTTCTGTTGGAATATTCAACTCTCTATCATCAATTGTAACCAAATAATGATTACTTACACGATTATCATTAAATTCATATTTTAAATTACAACCCACTTTAATGCCCTCATCTGCAATTTCATCCAAAAGTTCATTATTTCCGCGAATAAATGAGATAATACCTTCCGCATCGGAAGTTAATTCAGATATGGACAATAGATTGAATTCCCTATTAAAAACTTGATCGAAATCTTTTTGGGAATAACATTGATGACAACTGTCAAAATCAAAATTACAAGCTGGAATAACATTATCATCAGGACATACATCAGGGTTATTTAACATTGAGCATAATGCTCTTTCAGCTTCATCAGATAAAGCATGTTCCATTTCACAAGCTTGCTCATGAACATTTTCATCCTTAATTTTTAAAACATCAGTTAAGAATTTTTCTAAAATCCTATGTTTTCTTGTAATTTTTTGAGCTATTTTCATACCTTCATCAGTTAAAGTAGCTCCTTTGTAAGGTGTATACGAAATATAACCTAAGTTTTCTAATTTTTTTAGCATCTGAGTTACACTACCTGGTGCAATATCTAACTCTTTAGATAATTGAGTAGTAGAAACTTGTTCTCCATTATTTCCATTACGATAAAGAACTTCTAAGTATTCCTCAATATTATCACTTATTTTACTCTCAGTCATGAAATTCACCTATCAGATATTAGTAATAAGTTTATAACTAAAAGTATAAAAAAGTTTTGGTATGCCTAAATATAATTACATTAATTAAACAAAAAAAAGTGAAAATCAGTTAATAATTTAAAAAAAATACTATTTAAGTTTTATGTAAAAAAATAAAAAAGGATGGTTAATTAGAATGAAATACCTGAATACATACCATTAAGGCTATAGTAATTTGTATTCCAATTAACAATATTTCCAAATGAATTTCTTGAACTAGTAGCATCACCAACTATCCAATTACCATCAATCAATACTTGAGTCCAAACGTGACCGTAAGTACTTCCACTTGAGAATGTACAGGTTCCATGAACATATCTAGCTGCAAGACCTGCAGTTCTATACATTGCTATTAAAAGGTGTGAGTGATCAACACAGTTACCTGTTTTAGCATTTAAAGTACCTACTGCACCATATCTAGTATCATAATAGAAACTATAAGATATTGTATCTCTTACATAATTGAATATGACCTGAGCTTTGTCATAATCACTTGTTAATCCACTAATCAATGAATCTACAACTGCCTTAATTACGGAATTATTCACTGGACAGTTAGTAGAAGATTTATAGTATGGAGTTAAATCAGTGATAGTACACTTCTCATTCAAACCAGATCCAGTAGCACCAATTGAACTAGAACTTGAACCAGGAGTTTTAATAGCTACATAATTTGGTAAATAATTATCGTTTGAACCATAAAATGCCACAACACGTGCAAATGCATCAACAAGTTCTGTGTAATTAATATTACCTAAAGATGATGAAGCATAATTAGGGGCAATCTTATTAGATTTAATATAATTTGCCACATTATAAGATACATTCAAATAATCATCTTTATATAAATTTGAATTAATTATATCTCCTGAAGGAGAACTAGCTGCAGAAACTCCAGTAATATACTCTATATCCTTTGTATTTGAATTACCAAGTTGATAAATAGCTTGACTCATTAAATACAAGAATTCAGGCACGGTAAACTTAACCCCACCAGCAGTAAC
>CAJGDA010000095.1 GCA_904501935.1 uncultured Methanobrevibacter sp.
AGAAAACCTCCTACACCCATACACAAAAGCACTCTACAAAGCACTCCCCGCAAACGGATTCAACCTAACCAAAGGACATCAGCCACTACACGGAGAAATACCAAACGGATGCCCATACTACGACAGATGCGAAATGAAATTCGATAGATGTAAGGATGAAAGACCTGAACTTATCGACCTAGGAAAGAAAAAAGTCAGATGTTTTAAATACGAAGGAGGTGTAGAAGATGGAACTTAAAGGAAGCAACATTTCATTTAAATACCCTTCAGCTAAAGAATATATCTTAAAGGATATTGACATACAGCTAGACAACACTAAAATCACAGGTTTAGTCGGAGACAGTGGTAGTGGAAAGTCAACATTGTGTAAAATACTGTCGGGTTACATAAATAAATATGAAGGTAATGTCACATTAGATGGTAAAGAATTGCCTTTAAAAGAATTTTGTCCAGTGCAGTTAATCTATCAACACCCTGAAAAGGTTATGAACCCAAAATGGAAAATGTTAACCGTTTTAGAAGAATCATGGATGCCGGATGATGATCTTTTAGAAGATTTCGGTATTCAAAAATCATGGATGACAAGATTCCCTCAAGAGCTATCAGGAGGGGAACTCCAAAGGTTCTCTGTTTTAAGAGCTCTTAACCCTAAAACAAAATTCATCATTGCTGATGAAATGACCACAATGCTTGATGCAATCACACAAGTACAAATCTTAACATCCGTCATTGAAATTGTTAAAAAAAGAAGCATGGGAATGTTACTTGTAAGTCACGATATGCCTCTTGTAGATACCATTTGTGATGAAGTAATCTATTTAAAAGATATTAATGGCGTTTAGCCATTAATATTCATTAATTTTTTAATTTGCCAATCAGCCCAAACCATAGTAATATTATTAGAAACAACTTCACCTAAAACAATACCCATCCAAGCTCCCCATACGCCATAACCTAAAACAACACCCAATAAAACAGCAAAGAACAATGTAAAACCTGTTTCTCTCATTATAGTTTGAAACATTGCTGTAATTCCTTTTCCAAGGCCTTGGAAAACATAAGTTGAAGCAACACCAACGGCCATTGTCGGGTAATATATTACAATCCACTGCAAGAAGCTTGTAAGCTCACTCGCTATTCTTACGCTGGTACCTGTGGATGTGAAAATTGATGCAATATCTCCTGCAAACACATTTGTTATGATTGCCACTGCAAATGCAAATACCATAGAAATTTTCATTGCATATCTATGGGCAATCTTAATGTTTTCATAGTTTTTAGCACCATAATTAGCAGCAATAACGCTAATTAAGGCAGTTCCAATAGCCAAGATTGGAGTTGTTCCAATAATCACTATTCTCCAACCTGTTGAATAAACCGCTACCGAATCTGTTGATGATAGAAAAGCAAGAAGAGCAGAAAAGACCGCTGCAAAGAATGCATTATTTAATAACTGAATGCTAGCCGGAATGCCAACTTTGACAATATCCCAACTGATATCTTTTTTAAAGTTAAAATTAGATAAAACGGGCCTTAGATATGTATCTTTTTTAATATAAAGCCAGTAAATTAAAACCAGAATTACAAAAACTGCTGATATCAATGTTGCAATAGCTGCACCTTTAACCCCTAAATTAAGATAATAGATAAAAATAGGATCTAAAATCATGTTTAATATTGCTGAGGCAATAATTGCATACATCGGCCTTTTAGAATCTCCTTCACCACGATAAATCCCATATAATGCATTTGAAAGAATAACAAAAATTGAACCTAAAACAATGATGTTTCCATAATCAGTTGCATATCCAATAGTCTGACCAACACCCATTGCATTTAGGATGGGTATAAGGAAAATTAAAAGAATAATTGTTATGATAATAGATACAATAATGTCTATTAAAATTGAATGAATTGATGCATTATCTGCTTTTAGTTTGTTTCCTTCACCTACATATTTTGAGATTGCAAAAGCGGCACCCGCTCCAAGGCCGTTTCCAAAACCGACCAAAATCATGAAAACAGGTGTAAAAAATCCAACACCTGCAAGAGCATCAGCACCCAAGCCAGATACCCAAGCCGCATCAATGAGATTGTATAAGCTAGAAATGAGCAATGAAATAATCAACGGTAGGGATATATTGATTAATGCTTTCTTAGGATTTCCAAGCATTATCTCTACACTTTTTGAATTATCATTCATAAGTTAATATTAAAATTTATTCAAATATAAATTTAATTAAAAAACATTACAACAATAATCTTTATGAAATTTAAATAATATATTAACTACAAGGGACAAATATGGAAAAAAATGCACAATGGAACAGTACATTATCATTTATTCTTGCGATGATTGGGGTTGTAGTCGGTTTAGGCAATATATGGCGTTTTAGTTATGTGCTTTATTCAAATGGAGGGGGAAGTTTTTTTATTCCTTATCTAATCGCCATACTTCTAATGGGAATTCCATTTTTGATATTGGAATATGGGCTTGGATATAACTTTAAAGACTCATTTCCGAACATATTGAAAAAAATTAATCCTAAATTCGAATTCATATCATGGATAATCATTTTACTTCTTTTTATTGTCGGCATCTACTATGTTGTTATCATAGGATGGGATTTAACATATTTATTTTCAAGTTTAACTTTCGAATGGGGAAACGATACCGCCGCATACTTTGCTAATAATGTTGGTGGCAATTCAAATCTATCAGATCCAATTTCATTTTTAATTCCGACAACAATTAGTGTATTATTAATTTGGGCTATTATTTGGTTTATTTCACATAGGAATTTGAATGATGGAATTGCTAAATTCTCAAAAATTGCCATACCCATACTTTTTATTTTAATGATTGGAATAGTCATTTATTCATTTACATTACCCGGAGCGAGTTTGGGTATTAAAACATTAATCACACCAGATTGGAATATGCTTTTGAATATTAAAGTGTGGCTTGCTGCATTCTCCCAAATTATATTCTCATTAAGTTTAGGTCAAGCCATAGTGATTACATATGCAAGTTACCTGCCGGATAACTCCAAATTAATAGATAATGCATTCCTTGTCGTCCTTTCAAATTCTTTGTTTGAAATCTTCACTGCATTAGGTGTTTTTTCAATTTTAGGATATATGTCCACAACAACTGGAACGCCGATGACACTATTGATTAGTGAAGGAACAGGATTGGTTTTTATTGTTTTTCCAAAAATATTTAATATAATGGGGCCAATAGGCCATATTTTAGCACCAACATTATTTATCGTTATTTTGTTTGCAGGATTATCATCAGCAATTGGAATGATAGAACCCGTAGTGAATTCAGTACTGCACAAATTTAAGATATCCCGCAGAAAATCAGCCACAATATTGTGTATCATTGGATGTATTTTCTCATTAATGTTAACAACCAATTTAGGCGGTTACCTTATTGGAATCATTGATGAGTTTATTAATGAAATTGCTATTCTTTTATTTATTGCAATACAATGCATAATCTTTTCATGGGTCTTTGATATCCAATCACTTATACCAGCTTTAAATGAAAAAAGCAGATTCAAAGTAGGAAAAAGTTGGGTTGCCACTATCAAATATGTATTGCCAATATTTATAGTTGTAATTTGGATACTGGGAATTTTCGACAATATTACAAATCCCAACTCATTTAGCATCATCATAGATTTACTAATAACTATAATTGTTTTAATTGTAAGCGGAATATTTTACAAAATGAATGCTGATTAGTAGATTCTAAAATAAAAAAAAGTAAAATTAGAATAGTGGATCTTTCACCATTCCAATTCTAAATGCATTTAAGATAACGAATATTGTCAATCCTAAATCACCGAAACCAACAGACATCATCAAGGTGATGATACCCATAACAGCAAGTACTACACATAATAATTTTACTAAAATAGCGATTGTGATATTCTGTTTAATGATACCCATTGTTTTACGGCTTAAAGCAAATAAATATGGGAGTTTAGATATATCATCCTGCATCAATGCAATATCTGCTGTTTCAATAGCCACATCAGAACCTGCAGCACCCATAGCAATACCAATATTTGAACGTGCTAGAGCTGGCGCATCGTTAATACCATCTCCAACCATAGCCACATCACCAAATTTGTTTCTGATTGTATCTAAGATGTTTAGCTTATCTTCAGGCATTAAATTAGAATAAACATAATCTATTCCAATTTCATTAGCTACGCTTTGAGCGGCACGTTTATTGTCCCCTGTAAGCATGACAGTTTGTACACCTTGATTTTTCAAATCAGCAATTACATCAGAAGCATTATCCCTAATTTTATCAGATACTGTGATGATACCTAAAACTTTTTCGGCATTTCCAACAAAAATTAATGTTTTGCCATCCCCAGAGTATTTGTTCATTTCATCTCTTGAAATATCAAAGTCACTTCCTTCAATTAAAGATTCATTAGCAGCATAGAATTGCTCGCCGTTAATGTTAGCGATGATTCCTTTACCTGGAACATTTTTAAACTCTTCAATAGTGTCAAAAATAATATTATGTTCATCTGCATAGTCAACAATAGCCTTAGCAATCGGGTGAGAAGATTGATGCTCTAAAGATGCTGCAATCTCAACAATGTCATCTTTGGAGTATCTTTCATCAAAGACTTCAACATCACTTAAAACTAATTTACCTTCAGTCAATGTTCCTGTTTTATCAAAGATAACTGCCTTAACATTACGCATCTCTTCAACATAAGTACTTCCTTTAATGATAACACCATTTCTAGTGGCTGAAGTAATAGCTGATACCATTCCAACAGGTGTTGAAATTAAAAATGCACATGGACATGAAATTACTAAAAGTGAAAGAGCTTTATAAACCCAATCAACTAACTCTTGACCGAATAACAATGGCGGAATAAACGCAACACATAATGCGCCAATCATCATGATTGGAGTATAATATTTAGCTACTCTTTCAACCAATGTTTCAGTTTCGGAACGATTGAGTTGAGATCTTTTAACTAAAGTTACAATCTTTGAGATAACTGAATCTTTAGCAGCCTTAGTTACTCTAATTTCTAAATATCCATCTTCATTAACAGTTCCTGAAAAGACATCATCTCCAACTTCCTTTAGGACAGGTACACTTTCACCAGTAATGGAAGCCTGATTAATTGAAGAAGAACCCACGATAACTTCACCATCCAAAGGCACTTTATCTCCAGGTTTTACAATGACAATGTCTCCAACATCCACTTCATCAACATTCCTAATCTCTTCTTTATCACCTACTTTAACCCTTGCAGTATCTGGAGCAATCTCAACTAATGATTTAATTGAACGTTTAGCTCTTTCTTCTGCAAGATCTTCTAAAAATTCTGCAATGTAATAAAGGAAAGTAACAGCAGCACCTTCTTCAGGATGCCCAATAATGAATGAAGCAACACAAGCAATACATACTAACATTGCCGGACCAATTGTGTGTCTGTTAACTAATGATTTATAAGCCAAAATAGCTATTTCATAGCCGGCAATAATAGCACCTAACATATAAGTAACAGTCACAATTGTAGGGCTAAATGATAACCATTCAAAAACATGTCCTAAAACAAATAGTATGCCGCTCGCAAGAATGATTTGTATTGGTCTATTTGCTAACAATGGTTTACCTTCAGCAAATAAATCCCCATCTCCATGCGCGTGGTCATGTCCGTGGTCATGCCCATGGTCGTGGTCATCATCATCTGCACAATCAGGACAAGCACAAAGACTTAATTCAACATCATCATGGTTGTGGTCATGTCCATGGTGGTCATGGTCGTGATCATGATGATGCTCATGCTCATGGTCATGATGCTCTTCATGAGAATGCTCATGCTCGTGATCATGATGATGCTCATGCTCATGGTCATGATGCTCTTCATGAGAATGCTCATGCTCGTGATCATGATGATGCTCATGCTCATGGTCATGATGCTCTTCATGAGAATG
>CAJGDA010000096.1 GCA_904501935.1 uncultured Methanobrevibacter sp.
CAATGCACTTGTTGATTCATTCGCACGTATTGTAGCATTCTATGGCTCAAATGACAACACATTACCAAATTACGTAACAATCAACGCAAAAGCCATAACTCCTCAACAACCAGAACCAACTGGAAAAACAATATCCATTAAAGATATCGTTTCAGGCGCTGATAGCTTGAAAAAATCTTTTGAAAAAAATAATAAACTACCAAGCTCAGTTACTGCCGGAGGAGTCAAATTCACAGTACCAGAATTCCTGTATTTAATGACCCAAGCAACATATCAACTTGGAAACTCAAATACAAAAGCAATAGAATATATAACTGGAATCGCTGCACCAAGCTCCATTTCAGGAGACGTGATTAATGACCTATTATATAAAAATGATTATATATCTCTATCAAATACTATTGCAAAATATATAAAAACTAATAAACAAGCTCCAAACTACGCTACAACAAATTTAGGTCAAATTAATTACACAGAACTTGTTGATGCATTTTCACGTATTTTAGCGTTCTACGGTTCAAATGACAATACATTGCCAAACTACGTGACAATTAAATCTTCATCTGAGTCAATTACACCACCAGTCACAGGCACCGGTTCTGGTTTGAATGAACCATGTACTGTTAGTGACCTAACTCCATACCTAAAATCTTCCACTAATTGTCAAGTGAATAATTCAGAAATAAAATCTCTTGTAAACTCATTGATTAGTGGATTAACAAGTGATTATGACAAAGCTAAAGCCATATACAACTATGTAAGAGATGCTATATCATACAGTTTCTATTACGATACAAGATATGGTGCAGTCGGAACATTGCATGCAAAAACAGGTAACTGTGTTGATCAGTCACACCTCTTAATAGCAATGTTTAGAACTGCAGGCCTTGCATCCAGATACGTACACGGATCAAATTGTCAGTTCTCAAGCGGTACTTATGGTCACGTTTGGACTCAAGTATTGATTGGAAATAATTGGGTAGTTGCTGATGCAACTAGTGCAAGAAATTCATTTGGAACTATTGTTAATTGGAATACCAATTCATTTTACCTTAATGGTATCTATTCAGGTATCTCATTCTAATTAACAATTCTTTTTTTATTTTGAAAACTTATTTTTCATAACCAATCTAAATTTAAAAAGAGTTTATTTAATATATTTTTAAAAAAAGAAAAAAGAATAAACTTAAAAAAATAGAAGATTAAAAATTAAAGATGTCTTTAGCCCAACTGATTTTAGATTTGACTTCTTGAACTTTTAATTCATAGGTCTTTTCACTACCACCGTAGTTTTCATCCAAAGCTTCCGTTTTCTCTTGAACATCTAACATTTCATTTTTAAGTAATGCAATTAAATTGATTTTTTCTTCATCAAATGTTTCAATATCATTTAAGGCCTTTTCTTTTACTTCAAAAAGCATATCTATAGCATCACCTACATCAATGTCATTGGCTTTTAATATTTCAACCTTTTTTATTTGTTCCGGAGTTAAATCAAATTCCATTTTAGTCATGATGTTACCTCACAAGGGATTGTTAATACTATATCTGAAAACAATGCCTTAAATATTTTACATAATACTATTGTTTCATTTATAACTGTTTCAAAAGAAACTATTAAATAAGTTAAAAGAAATATTAAATAATAGGTGATAGGATGAATGATGAAAGTTTTCAAGGAATAATGGACAATTCCCCATTTATAGCATGGATTCACAATATTTCATTAAATCAGCAAAAATATATGAAAACAAAAATGTCCGGTTTAGATTTCAGCCATGATTTACGTTATATCATCTTTATCTATGATAATCCTGAATGTTCACAGGAGGATTTAGTTAATATGTTCTGTCAAAGCAAAGGAAACATAGCAAAGATATTAAAAAAATTCGAAGATCAAGGATACATCAAAAGAGAAATAAATCCTGAAAACAGACGAAAATACATGTTGACTACAACAGAAAAAGGAGACTCATTAGTTCCAAAAATAAGACAGATTTCAAAAGAATGGGAGAAGGAAGTAGGAATTAGTGAGAATGATGTTGAATTAAAAAAAAGAATAATGGAAATTGCCATTAAAGGCATGAGACTTACACAAGAGGGATGATTATGGAATTAAATTCCGAAACATATACTGTATTTGTAGCATTTATAACATCATTTTTTGCGGTGTTTTTATCAGTTGGAATAGTTTTGGGAGTTCCCTCAATCGCTTCGGAATTTGGAATGAATAATGTATTTCAGAATTGGATTACAACATTGACTGCACTTGTCATTGCAGTATTTACCCTTCCGGCTGGTCAGATTTCAGGAAAGTATGGAGTTAAAAAATCATTGATAATTGGTGTATCAATTTTTCTGGTTGCATCTATTGGAGCATGTTTATCATTTTCAACAATACCATTTTTAATTTTTAGAGTATTCCAAGGTATTGGAATTGCATTTTCAAATGTATCTGCAATTGCAATGGTTGTTCAGGCAGTTAATCCACAAAACAGAGGAAAAGCATTGGGATTTACTGTAACTGGTATTTATTTGGCAGGTTCTCTATCACCAGTATTTTGCGGATTTCTGGTATACAACTTCGGTTGGAGAGCAATGTTTTACTTTGTAATACCATTCCTGATACTTTGTGTAGTGCTAATGATATTGAAAATTCCAAAAGAGTGGAAAACCTATGAAAACAGCAAAATCGATGGTTTAGGCTATATCTTATACGGTTTGGGAATTTCATTATTCATTTATGGATTCACCAATTTAATGAACAACTTTGGAGTGATATCAGTTATCCTTGGATTAATATTATTAATTATCTTTGGATATTATGAGCTTAAAATTGAAAGTCCTGCATTTAACATGAATCTATTCAAAAACATGAAGTTCACTTCATCAAATATTGCTGCATTATGCAGTTATCTTGCAATAGCTTCACTTACAACAATCTTAAATTACCACTTCCAATATGTCAGGGGATGGAATGCCCAAATTTCCGGAATCATATTAATAATCACCCCAATAATCATGGCAATTATGGCGCCTAATTCAGGCAAGCTATCCGATAAGATACATCCACAAAAATTGGCGGCAATTGGAATGAGCATTACTACAATTGCACTTTTAATATTGATATTTTTAGATGTTAATATGCCGCTTTACCTTATAGTGATAGCTATGATTCTACAAGGTGTTGGAATGGGACTATTTACAACACCAAATACCAATGCAATCATGAGTTCTGTTCCTCCAAACGAAACTCCAAATGCATCAGCAGCCCAATCTGCAATGAGAACTATCGGCCAGACTATGAGTTTAGGTATATTAACCCTTGTGTTTGCCTGGATTATGGGTAGCTTACAGCTTTCATCAGCATATGCAGATATGATTGTTCAATCTTCACAGTTAGTTTGTCTAATTTGTACAGTAATTTGTATAATTGCAATTTTTGCTTCTTTAGTCGGAATTCGTTCTAAAGATTCGTTTAATATTGATAGATAATTTTATTAAAGAGAGGGAAAATTATGAAAATAGAATTTGAAACATATGTTATATTTGTAGCATTTATAACATCATTTTTTGCAGTATTTTTATCCAATGGCATAATCATTGGTGTGCCTGCAATTGCACATGACTTTGCAATGAATAATGTTATACAAAATTGGGTACCGACAATACTTTTCCTTGTTGTAGCTATTTGTACAGTTCCAGCAGGGCAGATTTCTGGGAAATTCGGTGTTAAAAAATCATTATTGGCAGGAATTATCGTATTCCTAATCGGATCAATCGGTGCATGCCTTTCATTTTCAACAGAATCATTCTTGATATTCAGGATAGTTCAAGGTGTTGGAATGGCATTTCTAAATGTATCTGCAATGGCAATGGTAGTCCATGCGGTCAAACCACAAAACAGGGGAAAAGCGCTTGGTTTTACAGTAACAGGAGTTTATCTTGCAACTTCACTATCTCCAGTAATCTGCGGATTTTTAGTTCACAATTTCGGTTGGAGATCAATGTTTTATGTTGTAATCCCATTTTTGGTATTGTGTATTATATTAATGATTACAAAAATACCTCAAGAATGGAAAACCTATCAACATGACACTATTGATAAAGTTGGATCTCTCATGTATGCTATAGGAATTTTATTATTCGTTTACGGATTCACTACTTTAATTACAACAACTGGTAAATTATTGGTCGTTGCTGGAATTATATTGCTAGTAATATTTGGCCTTTATGAGTTGAGACAAAAATACCCAGTATTCAATATGAATTTATTCAGAAATAGAAAATTCACATCATCCAACATTGCAGCATTATGCAGCTACATAGCAATTATGGTAGTCACTACAATCCTAAATTACCATTTCCAATATGTTAGAGGATGGAATGCCCAAATGTCTGGAATGATACTAATCATTACACCAATCATCATGGCAATAATGGCTCCAAATGCAGGTAAACTTTCAGATAAAATACATCCACAGAAATTAGCTGCAATAGGTATTGGAATAGCTGCTGTTGCATTAGCAATACTAACCTTCTTAACCGGCGATACACCGCTTTATCTAGTTGTAATAGCTATGGTCTTGGAGGGTTTCGGAATGGGACTTTTCTCAAGCCCAAACATGAATGCAATAATGAGCTCTGTTCCGCCAAAAGATGCACCTACCGCATCTGCTTCACAGGCTACAATGAGAACAATTGGCCAAACCATGAGTTTAGGTCTTTTAACACTTGTATTTTCTTGGGTAATGGGCAGTTTGGATCTTGCTCCACAATATGCATCCATGATTGTACAGGCATCACAAATCATTTGTCTAATATGTACAATAGCTTGTATCCTCGCCGTATTTGCCTCATTGGTAGGTATAAGGTCAAGCGATAAATTCAATACAGACAGACCAGAGTGATTAGTCATTATCTTGACTAATCCCATTTTCTTTTTTTATTAAGTTTATTAAAGAAACAACACCGATTGCCGCTGTAATAATCTGAATGATTGCAGATGTGAAATCATAAATTGCAAGGAAGTAGATTATATAAAACAAAAGATTAACAATAAAACTTGTTTTGATTGACCTGATTGTCTTTAAATAATAGTTACATAAAGTAATCTGCACAATTGCAATGATAGGTAAAAAACCGATAATTCCCATAGTATTTACAAAAAATCCCAATACAACAGACAAAATAACAAAAAATATTGTCCAATTTCGAGTAAGCCTATCTTTGTAAACCATCGCATTTCTGATGGCCGCAATAGCCATTGTTGTAACACCTGTCCATGACATGAAAAAAACGGAAGACACAGTTAGAGTAAACGCTTCCAAAAATTGGTATTTATACGCTTTTTTAGAGTCATTAACGCAGCAGCTAATCAAAAGAAAAATGCCCGCAACAAATGAAATTCCATTCCCTATCAGTATATTAACCGGCAAATCCATAAAAAAACCTCAAGACCTAGTGGATACCAATTAATTTATTGACAATAGGTATTTTTGATAGTATAAGAACAATGGCCAGCGTAATTACTGTTAATAGAATAAATACAACTGGAACTAAATCAAAGGTTGTGATTGGATAAAATTGAACAAGCAAGTCGACAATTTGATAATGCATTAAATAAATGGTATAGCTGCAGACACTTAAAGCATAAACAATCGCACCAATCCAGGAATCCTTAATGAAATTGTGGATTTTAGATAAAGTTTTGCTTGGATTGAAAGATGCATATTTACTTAGATATCTTAAAATCAAAAATAATGCAGAACATTGTAAAATAATTGAAAAGGACTCAATATAAAAAACTGTTTTGAAATAATAAGCATTATACATATTAAATACCAAACAAGCAATGAAGATAATAGTTGAAAATATCACCATTGGCAA
>CAJGDA010000097.1 GCA_904501935.1 uncultured Methanobrevibacter sp.
AGCGAAAAATATTAAAATGTATATCAATAACCACATTGCCTCTGTTAACTCGTCCCAACTTGAAGTCATATCTTTCATTGAGTTAGCTGTTTTGATGGCAGAGTAGTTCTTATCAACATGCTCGGCTGTTACAATGCTGGTTGGAGTGTAGTTTAAATCCAAATCATTGAGTTTATCAGCAGACATTATGAAACCTTGTGAGGTTGGATCTGCATGGATTTTATCAATTTTTGTGTTAATCCACTTATCAGAACCCATTATATGCCATTTGACTGTGTCACCAACACCAACATCCAACATATCAGCCATTTTTTGTGAAATTGAAATCTCATCATCAGCAATTTCGAGTTTATTCCAATTGTAATCAGTTGGAGTTATTAAATCTGTATGGTTTAAAACCAGCAGCGAACCGGATTTTTTCACCGAACCCGCTTCAATTTCGATAGCTGACTCCATTATTTTATCACCATTTACTTTATCGGCTACATCATCAATTTCAGATAAGTTTGCCTCATCGTCAATAACTAATTTTGAATCATAATGATTAATTTGATTGAATTCCCATTCTTTCAAATCATTCATTCCATCATACATCCCAAATGCTGATATTAATAATGCAGTACAGCCAATTACTCCTATGATTGTCATTAATGCCCTGAATTTATTTCTTTTTGCATCACGATAATTCCAACGAGAATTAAATGATAAATGTTTCCAAAATCCAAATTTTTCAACAAATCCTGATGAAGACACTTTAGGGACTTTTGGTCTTATTGTATCTGCAGGATTTTCTTTAAAAATGCTTTTAACTGCATAATAAGATACTAAAAGAGACATTATAACCATTAATGCTGCAACATAAACAAAATCCATGCTCCATGCCGGTTTCCATGAAGGTAGTATGTATGTAGAGCTCATTGTTGGATAAAACAGTTTAGGCAATGTCATTGGACCAATAATTAAGCCCAAAACAGAACCAATTAAAACTAACCAGAATCCATATGAGACATAATGAATCATTATTGACCTATCAGTGAAACCGCTTGCCTTTAGAATACCTATTTGGGTTCTCTGATGAGCAATGATTCTAGTCATTGTAGTGAGTAAAATTAACATAGCGATTAGTATAAATACAACAGGGAAAATTCCGGACATCATTCTGTGCTGGTCCATCTCTTCTGAAAACTGACTTACGCTAGTATGCTCCGACCTTTCAACAAATGAATTATAATCACCATCCAACTTATCGGATAATAGATTATTGAAATTTTCTGCTGTTCCATTAAATTTAACATTCAAAACATTATATGGGACTGTATCCATTGGAAATGATTTATATGATAAATATGCAAAACCAAGTTTAGAGAAATCCGGAATCACGGATGACTTTGATGCATGATAAACATATTCTGGAGAGTATCCAATACCCCTAATTTCTTTTTCAATCTTCAATCCGTTAAATTCAAATGTGATGTTGTCTCCAACTTTTAAATTTTTGGCATCTGCAAAGCTTTTGTCCAACCACACCCCGTCACCATCACTAATATTAAGTGGTTTTCCATCAATTAAATAGAATTTTGAAATTGTGTTGTTTTCAACAAAATGCAATGTGATTTCGGGGTCATTTGAAAAGTCTGCAACCGAATCTACGACTAATTGTCTCTCCATCTGATTAGTTGGACCTAGACTCCATACATCATCTAAAAAGCTATCATTCAAATTAGCTGAGTAAATCCAACCATCTGCGAGATTAGTATCATTATAAAAATTTTCACTATTAACTTCAAGGCCCACTGATTCTCCACCGACACCTGCAAAAACAAATACTCCTAGAAATGCCATTAGAAAAATAGATATAAATTGAGTTTTGTGCTTGCGGATGTCTCTCAACATCTTTTTGAAAAGCATAAACTCACCATTCTAAATCAGTGACCTTTTTTGGATTTTCATTAATAGCAACACTTTCAATTTGGCCGTTTTTTATTCTAATCACTTTATCAGCGGCTTCGGCCAAAATTGCATTGTGAGTTACAATTACGACTGTAGTATCCTTGTTATTGCTCATATCTTGAAGTAAATTCAATATTAAAACACCAGTTTTTGAATCTAATGCACCTGTTGGCTCATCACATAAAAGCATTGTAGGCTGTTTAGCTACCGCTCTTGCAATAGATACCCTTTGCTGTTCCCCACCGGATAATTGTGCTGGAAACTGACTGGCATGGTCTTTAAGTCCAACTGAGTCCAGAACATTTAGTCCATTGATATCTACATCTACAATGTCCTTCATTAGCTCAACATTTTCAAGAGCTGTTAAGTTTGGAATTAAGTTATAAAACTGGAAGATGAATCCCACATGTTTTGCCCTGTAGCTTGTAAGCTGGTTATCATTAAATTTTTCTACATGATTACCGTTTACAATAATCTCACCAGAGGTAACTGTGTCAAGACCTCCAAGAAGGTTTAAAAGTGTTGATTTGCCCGCACCAGATGGTCCTAGGATTACAACAAATTCACCTTCTTCTATTGTGAAATTAACATTATCCATAGCTTTTAAAATGTGATCTCCAGATTTATAAATCTTATCAACATTTTTAAATTCGATTATTGTACTCATTAATATTGCCTTCTTATAAATTATATTATCTTTTTAATGATATATTAATTCAAGTATTTAAAATTTAGGCATACCTAAAAATTAGTAAAACTAAATTTATTAAAACAGATGCCAAATACAAAAAAATTTTCATTTAAAGAAAACATATAAAACATTTCAAAACAAAAATTAAATTATAATAAAATATTACAGGAAATAATCTAAATGTCATTTAAAAAAGATGAAATGTTAATAATGCCTGCGGTTGACATCAAGAACGGAAAATGTGTTCAGCTTGTTCAAGGTGAACCGGGAAGTGAAATGGTTGAAATAGAAAATCCTGAACTAGTTGCAAAACATTGGGAAGACTTAGGAGCTAAAAATATCCATGTTATTGATTTAGACGGCACTATAAATGGTGTTGCTAGCTTTGATATTATTAAAAAAATCCTAAAAGAGATTTCAATTCCAATTCAACTTGGCGGTGGAATCAGAAGTGTTGATTATGCTCGTGAACTTCTAGATTTAGACATCGAAAGATTAATAATTGGAACAATGGGAATTCAACAACCGGAAACAATTACACAACTTTCCGATGAATACGGTTCTGACCGAATAATGATTTCACTTGACAGCAAAGACAACAAAGTAGTCATTAAAGGATGGCAGGAAAAAATTGACAAAAGCCCGACAGAACTTTCCCAAGAGTTTAAAGAACATGGTGCGGGAAGCATCTTATTTACAAATGTTGATGTGGAAGGGCTTTTAGGTGGATTTTACACAGAACCTGTAGAAGAATTGAAAAAATCTGTTGATTTGCCTATTGTCTATTCCGGTGGAATAACAACAATAGACGATATTAAAAAATTAAATGAAAGCGGTGTGGAAGGAATTGTAATTGGTTCTGCACTTTATACTGACAAAATTGATTTAACTGAAGCATTAAAATACCAAAAGAGGTAATTGAATGAAGAAAGTAATGGCGAGTGGAACTTTTGATTTGCTCCATCCGGGACATGGAGTTTACTTAGAAGAAGCAAAGAATCTTGGAGGATACAATTCTAAACTTTATGTAGTAGTGGCAAGAGACTCAACTGTAGAGAAAAGGAAAAGGGTCCCAATTGTCGGTGAAAATCAACGTTTAGAATTAATAAAAATGTTAAAGCCTGTTGATGAAGCTTATCTTGGTAATGAAGAGGGCGATATCTTTAAAATTGTAGAAGAAATCGACCCAGACATTATAGCTATTGGACCCGATCAAACCCATAATGTTGAAAAACTACAAAAAGCGATTGATGAGAGAGGATTGAAAGCACGTGTCCAACGTGTTAAAGTTTATCACAAAGATGAACTTGACAGCAGCTGTAAAATTATCAAAAAAATTAAAAATACTGACTTTGAAGGAAAAATATTAGATAACTGTGAAGATTAAGGAGATAATAAAATGTTTAAAGTAGCTATTATAGGAGCAAGTGGATATACTGGTGGAGAGCTTTTGAGAATGCTTTCAAACCATCCTGAAGTAGAAGTAACTGAAATTACTTCAAGACAATTTGAGGGTACTCCAGCACATAAGATTCATCCACATATAAGAGATTCTGGACTTGTATTTAAAGACAAAAGTCCATCTGAATTAGATGCGGATGTTGTATTTACTGCAACACCTCACGGAGCATCAATGAAAATTGTACCTGAAATCTTGGATACTGGTGCCAAAGTAGTTGATTTGAGTGGAGACTACAGATACAGAGACACTGCTGTTTATGAAAAATGGTATGGTATGGAACATACCGACAGTGAAAACAAAGGTGCTTTCGGAATTCCTGAGTTATACAGAGACGAAATTAAAAAAGCAAATCTTGTTGCAAACCCAGGATGCTTCCCAACAGGCGCAATTTTATCATCATATCCATTGGTGAAAAATAATTTGGTTGATAGAATAATTATCGATTCAAAAACTGGAGTCAGTGGAGCGGGTGTAAACCCATCAGCAACTACACATTACCCTAACATTGCAGATAATGTAAATCCATATAAAATATCTTCACACAGACATATGTCTGAAATTCAACAAGAATTAAAAGGTTTTGAAGGCGTAAAAGTTTCATTTACACCACATTTAGTTCCAGTTATCAGAGGAATTCAAACTACATCCCATAGCTTTTTAAATGATGAAAACCTAGACATTACTCCGGATGAAATCAGAGCATTATACGAAAAAGAATATGGTGATGAATACTTTATAAAACTTATGGATGAAGGAGAAATTCCACATTTAAGCGCAGTTAGAGGATCTAACTTTGTCCACATTGGAGGATTTGAGATTGATGATACCGGAAGATTGGTAATGCTTTCAGCTATTGATAACCTTGTTAAAGGTGCATCCGGTCAAGCTATTCAAAACATGAATATACTTCTGGGCATAGATGAACGTGCCGGATTAACTCACTTGGGCCTTCATCCTTAAAATTGATTTGGGGGACTGACAATGGCAACAATAATAATTTATTATTCACAAGGAGGAACAACAGATATCGTGGCTAAAACATTAGCCAAACAATTAAAAGCAAGTTCTGTGAGAATTCATGATTTAAAAAATCGTGAAGGATATAAAAATAAATTATTTGCATCCATCAATGCATTTAGAGAAGTCAAAACTGATATTGCACCTGAAAAAGTTGACATTAGCCCATTTGATACAGTCATTTTTGGAACACCAACTTGGGCAGGTAATCCAACTCCAGCAATCCTAACTATTATTGACAGATGCAATTTGACCGGAAAGGACGTAATATTATTTGCAACAATGGACAGCGGCCGTGGCGAAACAAACATTGCAAGACTCGAAGAGAAAGTGAAAATGCGCGGTGCAAGAGTTATTGAAACTTTCACTATTGCCACTAAGAATAAAAGTCCTGAAAAATTGGTCAACGATACTGAAGCAATAATTGAAATGAAAGATTTAAAAATGTATACAAGGTAGATTAAAGTGATTAAAAGTAGTAAAACCGAGTTAAAAATCAAAGCTATCGAAAATGGAACTGTAATCGATCATATTACAGCCAACAAATCTTTACACATTCTAAAAGTTCTTGGTCTTCCAGACTCTGAAACAAAAAATGTTACAATAGCGATGAACGTGTCTTCAAATGAAATCGAAAGAAAAGATATTTTAAAAATTGAAAATAGGGAATTGGATCACAAAGAACTAAACCAAGTTGCTTTAATCGCCCC
>CAJGDA010000098.1 GCA_904501935.1 uncultured Methanobrevibacter sp.
CTGACTCCAAGCCATGGATTTACAACAATATTGTATTCGGCATGAGGGATTTCATTAATATGATCTAAACCATTCTTTTCCGAAAAGATAATGTTGGCCTTAACACCAATGGACTCCAACAGTGTCTTGATTGTTAAAAGGTCCCCTTTCCAGTAAACATGGTTATATGGAACAATTCCGAAAATATTAACAGTTTTTTCCTCAATTTCGCCAGCCGCATCAGGCAGCAGCTGGTCAATGACTGCATCCCAAAAGAGATTATATCCTTCTGGAGAATTGGCTTTGAAACCCGGCGCATTGACATGTATCACCGCTGCCTTATCCCTGAATTCATCCACAACCTGGTCAACATCATCACCGATCAATGAAGGAACACATCCTGAAGTTACAACAAATAGCTCATCGTTAGCTATTTCAATTGTGGATTCGATTAAATTTCTAAGTTTTTCTTCGCCACCCAATATCACATGCTCTTCGACCAGACAGGAACAAGGAGTACTTGTTCCCCCTTCATTACCACCGGCTGATTCACCGCCCGCATACAAAGTTCCGAATAACTGACCTACACCACAACCTGCACCGGAATGTAAAATTGGAATTCCGCCCCTGATGCCCAATGTGGTACCGTAAACACCTGCAAGAGCACAGCTATATCTCGGCGCTTCCACAGATTCACTTTCAAAATGATTTATTTTAGTATCTATACCTGATTTATTTTCTAAAGTTTCTTCAACAGACAAGTAATCATCTCCTTTAATAAATTAAAATCCTGTCCAACTATTTGCCCTCATTTAAATAGTACAATGGGTCATCCTGCTCATACCACCAGTCCTTATAACTTTTTTCCGTTTTTTCGGCCAAAGTCTTATGATATGATTTGTTTTTAAATGCATGCAACAGGAAGTTTCCAAATGCTATTGCACCGGCATATCCTGACTGGGCACTGGTAGGTTCGGGATCTCCTCTTAATGAATGAATCCTTGTCACATTGTTGTCCCTTTCCCAGGTTCCGCCCTGGAAAGGACAGGTCAATGTCAAGTCAGGATCCAGATTGGTTGTTACATTAGCCTGCTCTGCAGCCTGGAACGTATTGACCATCAATTGGAAATCTCCGCTCTTTTCAATGATGTCCTCCAGCTCTTCAATCAGCAAGTCATCGAAATCCTGAGCCATTGCAGCGGGAGTCGCCAATCCAAGTTCATCAAAGTAAGGCATTTGAGACACCAATCTTCCCTGACCAAGTGAACCTAAAACTGTCGGTTTTTTACCGTTCTTTCTCAAACTTACGAATTCATCCTGAATCGCCTTGAGCTTAGGTTTCCAAATTTTATGTTCCTCTTCAATTAACTTTTCAACCTTATCCTCCTTTCCGGTGTATTTTGCAATGTTTCTTAACCATTCATCAGTACTGGAAATGCCTGTCGGGGAAGGATAAAGGAAATAGGGAACCCCATACTTCTGTTCCAATCCTCTTGAAAGGTAATCTGTATATGTTGGACAAATCGGAGCGGTCACAGCCGCTTCGGACAATTGTTCAAAGTCAGATACTGTTGCAAACTCGGGAATGAAGTTTACTTTAAGACCCAATTTGCCAAGCAACCTTTTAATTTCAAGCCTGTCCTGCCAGGTGTATGACAACATGCTCGCCACATTGACAAGATCTTCCTGCTTTTTTTCCGGTTCCTTAACCAAATACTTTAAAACAGCATGCCAAAATGCATCATAACCTGTTTGTACGAGCCTGCTTCTTATTCCCTCACAGTGAACCGGAACGATTTTTGCCTTAACTTCAGGCTGCACCTCATCAACTGTTCCTTCAATATCCTCACCGATAATTCCTGTAGTACAGGATGTCAATATGAATATCGCTTGAGGATTATAACGTTTTTCCGCTTTTAAAATCGCATCCCTTAACTTTTCAGATGCTCCGTAAACCACATCATCCTGCTGCAGGTTAGTGGTTAACCAAGCATTATTATACTCATTTGTTCTTCCCAATGATTCCGGAACGCCCCTGTACAACTCACGATAACCTAAAGTTCCTGCAGAACATCCCACCGGCGCATTGAATATTGTAACTGAATCACGAATGGTGGTTACGCGATTGGAAAGATAAAAATTTAAAACACAACCTCCCGATTGCTGAAATTTTCTATCGGGAATCCTGATATTTCCATCTTTTGCATCCTGCAACAATTCGGATGCCTTTCCATAATAAACATTAGTACCATTTGCACGTTGTTCCCTATTCGGACAAGTGTCTTTCTCTAAATCTAATATTCGTCTGATTTTATTTTTTCTGCATGATCCATTTCCACGATTTCTACCATGTCCACAAACCATATGCAACACCTCCAATAAATTATATAACAATTGTTATATTAAGGCAACATACTATTATCATCTTAACAAGCAATTGTTACAAAAATCAATTAAACTCATCATAACAGTTTAATTTAAAGTCTATTCCATTACCTCATCTTAAAAAAATATTTTTCATAGATCAAAAAAATATCAAAAAAATAACTTAATGGAAAAAGTTAGTAAATTGACAATAGCTAAAAAAATTTACATACGCATGACTAAAGGCATACACATGTGACAACAATCCATTTTCATTTCTTTACAACTACACATAATTTTACACCTCTATTCATTGTTTGTACAGATTTTTATAACTATTGTTATAAAAGTAGTCTGGTGATTATAAAGTTAGAATTTCATAGTATTTAAAGGTTACTGTTTTTAAGCATTTTATAGAAAATTTAAATTTTTCATGTAAAAATAATCCATCCCATTAAAAAAAGATGGAAAACAGATATAGTCTAAATTGCCAAAACCTCTTTAATGAAATATTCATGAATCAATGTATCATCGGTCAATTCAGGATGAAATGATATTGCAATATTTCGGCCTTGTTGAATAGCTATTATTTCACCATCAAATTTTGATAAAATCTTAATGTCCTTTTTGGTTCGGTCATAAGATTCAAGTGAGGGAGCCCTAATGAACACTCCCAAATATTCTTGCCCGAATATTTCAATTGGTGCTTCAAAGGAATTCTTTTGGCTGCCATACCTATTTCTTTTAACTGAAATATCCATCAATCCCATTAATGGTTGGTCAAAATCTGTCTTTTTACCAAGCAATACCATTCCGGCACAAGTTCCAAATACAGGAATATTGTTTTGTTTAATTGCCTTGTCTATTCCTCTTTCGTGAATGAGTTTGCCTATTACTGTGCTTTCCCCACCGGAGATTATTATTCCATCGCATGTTTCGATATCTTCAGCATATTTAACTGATTTGACTTCAATATCCACTCCCAACTTTCCAATTGCTTTTTTAGTCATGTCATAATGCTCTGAAACTGCACCCTGTAAATTTAGTATTCCAATTTTTACCATTTTAACACCAATTCCAGATATTTTGGCCAATAATCTTTTTTTTGAATTCAAAAATAAAAAAAATATAAAGAGGTTTAGATTCCTCTATCCTGCATCCTATCGGATTCAGTTAATGTGGACATTTCTATTCCTTTCATTGCCTGACCCAATCCTTTAGACACTTCAGCCAACACTTCTGGCTTATCATAGTTTGCAGTCGCTTCAACAATTGCCTTTGCGAATGCTTCAGGATTATTTGATTTGAATATTCCTGAACCTACAAAAATACCGTCAGATCCTAATTGCATCATCAAAGAAGCATCTGCAGGTGTTGCGATACCTCCTGCAGCAAAGTTGACAACAGGTAATTTTCCAAGTTCTGCTGTTTGCTTTACAAGTTCAATTGGTGCTTCAATGTTTCTTGCATATTTCCATAACTCTTCCTCTTCCATTCCCTGGATTGTCCTGATTTCACCCATCACCATTCTCATATGACGAACTGCCTCTACAATGTTTCCAGTACCCGGTTCTCCCTTGGTACGTATCATAGCTGCGCCCTCATCAATTCTTCTCAATGCCTCACCAAGGTTACGTGCTCCGCATACAAACGGTATTGTAAACTCTTTTTTATTAATATGGTACTCTTCATCCGCAGGGGTCAATACCTCACTTTCATCAATCATGTCAACTCCAAGGGTTTCCAATATCTGGGCTTCTGCGATGTGACCAATTCTTGATTTGGCCATTACCGGAATGGATACCGCATTGACCACTTCTTCAACAATTGTCGGGTCAGCCATTCTGGCCACCCCGCCTGCCGCACGAATGTCAGCAGGCACTTTTTCAAGCGCCATAACTGCCACTGCACCAGCATCCTCTGCTATTGCTGCTTGTTCAGCATTTACTACATCCATAATGACTCCGCCTTTTGTCATTTTGGCGAAACCTTCCTTTAAAATATTAGTTCCTTTTTCTACCATGTAAATTTCTCCATCAAAAAAAAAATTTATAACAATTGTTATAATTCTTTTAGCATATAACTCTTTTCAATTTTAATCCAAAAAAATAAATGATTATATAAAAAGTATCCTAATTTATATAAAAATTAATAATAATGGGTAAAAAATTATGTATCCTGATATTTGGTGACATTCCTTCTTATTTTCGGCAATATCTCCATAAATGCATCCAATGCAAGGCCATAATTTGCCAAGTCATGCCCCCTTATTAATCCATTCTGATGAATGGTAATGTTTTTGGTAACTAATGTACCTTCTTCTGTTTTTATTGCCTCATTTTCAAGTTGTGCCAGCGTATTTTCAATATTTATTGTAAATGGCAGCTGAAATGCAAATGACTCATTCGAATAATCAATTTCAATATATTCATCGTCATCAATAGCTTCCATATTCAGAGCTACCTTTCTGAAGCCTTTTTTCTTTAATTCAAGGTTTATATTGCTGAAATTATTATTTTTTAGAATATCATCTAAATTATCCACTTCAACAATGGCATATTTGCCCAAATCACGAACCTTCACTATCTCACAAGCAGTATTTTTCAGTATATAATCTTCACAATAACTGATTCGGTCTATTTTTTCAAATGTCGTTTTGGTATTAGTCGGAATTCTTGTTGCAAGACAGGTGGTTGACCTGGAATAAGGAATATTGTTCCTTTTCAAATATTCATGAATCTCCTTTGAAGATAATTTGGCCTTAATGAAAGGAGTTTTAAAATCTTTTTTATATGTTACAAGGATTCCTGGCCTGTCAATTATTAAGTCACTGATGTTATTTCCATCACAAATGAAATCAAATCCTTTTTCTTCAGCAACCTTTTCAATATGAGCATACATTAAGTTTCTGCAGGTATAACATCTTTTTTCATCATTTGACAGGAAGTATTCATAATCATAGAAGTTAATATCAATCACTTCATGCTTTATTCCAAAAGATTTGGCGACTTCTACAGTATTTTCAACAAACCCCTTTGGCAATAAGTGATTATCAATAGTAATAGCCAATGTATCTTTTGCAACTTTAGAAGAAAGATAAGCTATTAATGTTGAATCCGCACCTCCTGAAAACCCGATTGCAACTTTCTTATCCTTTAAAATATTTTTTACAATATCTATTTTATTTTCCAAATCCATATTATCACGTATAATAAAAGAGCATCATCTCTGATGCTCTTAATTTTAATTAATGAGCCTTTAAATTAGATTGAGATAATTTTAAGTAGTTATTTTTTTAAACTCATTAATACCTTATATTTTGAAGATTAAACAATAATTTAAAGGGAGCACAAATTATTGTTTGATTTTGCCCGAGAAATATGGAAAAACAAGAATCCCTTCGAAATGAACTATATAACAATAGTTATTTTTTCCATAACTATCATTATTATTTAATTCAATATATAAACCTTTGGCA